>JAURQB010000092.1 GCA_030836365.1 Bdellovibrionota bacterium
AAAAACAAAAAAAATTAGACCTGAAATTATTGAAAAATACGGCCATCGTAAATTAGTTTCAACGAGCAATAAGTTTGATATCGATCTAGTAATGAAAATGGTCGGCATTGTAGATGTAAATATTGGAAAACTGAAACTTCAGCAAATTGGTGACACTCTTGATAAGTTAAGGGCAGATAATCCAATAAAATATAAAGGTGTCAGACCAGAAGATATTATAGAGCCCAATTTTTTTATTCCAAAGAGTGATAAACTATCAACTGCTAGATTGAAACTAGAGGTCAATGTAATCGCTATTAGCGAGTCTGAGATTTGGTTTAAATCAAAACACAAAATATTTTTTGGAATTTATGAAATAGATTTACCGACTAAAGTAAGATTCTCAATTGCACCTGATGCAGAGACATATCAAAATTTTACGGCCGATAAAGATGGTGATATCTATCATGGATTGATACATGCATTTGATGAAAACGGGAAAAAACTATTAAGACAGGAAGTTAACAGAATCTTTTTCTCCGATTTAATAGCGCAAAGAGAGATGGAATCAAAAGAGTATCAAGATGTGACTAAAGATGCTCTTAATAAAAAAATGGAAGAACTTGAGAAGTTGAAAAAAATGATGGAACTCAACGAAATAAAAAAGAAATTATGACGAACCTTATACAAAGTAAACGATGATGAACCTTGCAGACCTTGGACAGCTTGGATTATTTATTTCGTCCTTTTTAGCTGCTACATTTTTTCCTATTGGTTGTGAAGCTATTTTCATTGCTCTTCTCGTCGGTGTGACTGATTTTTCAGACTATAATTTCCATTTTACCGTTATTAATGCAACTGTTGGAAACACTCTCGGAGCAATTACTACTTACTTTATCGGGATGCTATTACCAATTGAAAAAGCCTTAAAGTATCTAAAAATTAAAGAGTCTCGTTTCAATAAGGTTCAAGGATTTGTTATTCAAAAGGCAAAAATAATGGCCTTATTTGCTTGGTTACCTATTTTGGGAGATCCGATTGCTTTGGCCCTTGGGAATGCCAGGGTGAATATTTACTTGGTAACACCAATGATGGCACTTGGTAAATACTTGAGATTTTTTGTGCTTGGTGCTCTTGGATTAGGCTTTAAAAGTTTTTTTACATAGGAACAAAAGCCTAGCTTTTTCTTACATTTCAACTTTCAAATTAATTTCCCCGTAAACTAGAAATATCTCAATACATTGGAGGTATTCATGAGTGTGATGGCAAGATGTCTGATTATTTTTTGTATTAGTCTTAACCTGTTTGCGACAGAACAGGAAAAATTAGTTTCAGCTTTTCATGAGCGATTTGAGGTTGTTAAAGAAAACGGCCAGACAATGAGAGTTTTAGATCGGTTTATTCAGGCGAAATTTGATATTCGTCCGTATGTGCAATTTATTAAATCTGCACTTATAGAAGAGCAGCAAAGGATGGCCAGTAAGTCTGATTATGAACAAGAAATTTATAAACTTGTTGGTGATGCAAGTTTTGTTGAGAAAGGAAAAGAGATTAAATATGCACCGATCGTCATGGACTCACTAAATGAGCTGAAAGATTTAGACGTTGAAAATGTGTTTAATGACCCTAGATTTAACCAGGTCGTTAATTATTTTGAGGAGCGAATTAATAGAGGTCTTTCTTTAATTGGTTTAAATGTAATTGCAGAACTTCATGATCCGTTATTTTTCTATAAACGGAATGTAACTTACGAAGCTGTCAAAATGGCATTAAACTTAGCAAAGAGGATTACATCGAGTATTCCTGTTTTAAATACTGCGTCTTATGTTCTTGTCGAAGTTGAGCGCTTAATTAGAGAAAGAAGGCATTTTCATCAAAATATGGTGATGCATTATCTTGAAAATGTGGCACCGGAGAAATTAAGCATGACTCATGATGAGGTTAGTCTTGTTTGGTCTTCTATCTATGAATCTCAAATACCATGGTACGCAAAGTGGGAGAGTGATAGTGCTCGCGCTAGTTGGAAAAAATACGGGCCTAATAAATTTTATTCATTTTGGAGAATGGCCAGTGGACGTCTTAGAAACTGGAGATCTAATTACGTTCAAGTAGGCGACCGAATTAATTTTGCTTTTAACCGCGTTGTTGATCGTAAAAATAATCCTTTAATTATTAATTTATTTGATACTCAAAATAGTATTTCCTCAAAACCGGCCGTTGCGTACCATGAGAATGATCCTCAAAGAGTATTAAGAATGAGATTTGTCTATACAATTGCGGAGTTAGGGTTAAGTTTTGTTCCAATACCACAATTTATCAAAGACATTGGTTCTTCATTCTTAAAGTCTCAATATGAATCTCACAGAATTACTGAAGGTGCACTTTACGCCCATTTTGAAACTGAGGGAAATCAGGAAATGATGGATCAAATTATGGCCCAAAATCTTAACCCATTTGAATTAAGGTTTTATGACTCATATATGACTATCAAAGACTTTTAATTTTCCTTTAAGATTTTAGGCGTTGTTAGGGCGATAATTGCTATTTGGATGGCGAAAAAGCTTCCCAGAAAAATAGCACCGCCCTCACTAAAACCATAAGAATGTAAGCCGGCTGCGAGTATGTAGTTGACCCCAAACCAGGCCATCATTACAGATAAGAAAGCGACGGCCGTGAAAGGAATAAATCTCCGTTCAGTAATCCAATTCGTGTATCTTCCGTGAAGAATAATCATGTAGATACATAACACGATTAAGCTCCATGTTTCTTTTGGGTCCCATCCCCAAAAACGTCCCCATGAATAATCGGCCCAAACTCCACCTAAGATGATACCAGCAGAGAGAAGAACGATGCCGTATTTGAGACACGTATACATTATACTCGCTTGATATCTAATTTCTTTTGAACTAAGTGGTCTCACTTTATTTCTGATTAAAAGAGAGTTCGCCAAAACCCAACTGAGTGCGAGGGCACCATAGGAGGCGATAATTGAGGTCACATGAGTGCTTAGCCAAAAATTATCTCGCAGTACAGGTACTAACGGGCCAATTGAGGCAGAAAGCATCCCACCAGAAAAATTAATCATGAAAATGGATAAGAGGTTGTGCCCTAAACCAATTTTGACAAACATGGGTTCTTTTTTGAAGTGACCGATAATCATTGTAAAAAACAATGACGCGAAACCAGAAAATAAAACGGTCTCATACATATTAGTAATCGGAGCCCTACCAGAAATAATAATTCTAACAATAATATAAGCGAACTGAACCAATAAGGTTAATGCACTAAAAATGATAGTGATGTTAAAATTCCGAAAGAGGACAAAGCTCGCAATGGCCAGACAAGTAAGAATAAGTGCGATGACGGGAAGCCTTAGCTTCGCGTAGCTGTACTCAAGTTTATGGTGTGTTTCTTGGCCAAAAGTTTTAGTGTATTGCGTAGCGCGTGCGTTAATCTCTTTTGAAATGAGCTCACTTGATAGTGCCATTTGTGAAGGGTCTAGCGCGCTAAAAAGAGTATTGATTGGAGTAAAGTCATCAATGCTGCTCATTTCCTGTGTTGGGATTACCCAGTTCGTTCCAGCACGAATATCCTTAATGATGTTAATAGTTGAAAGTAATCGTCTAATAGATTTTTGTAAGCTAGAGCCTTCAACTTCTTTTCTCATGGCCAGTAGCAAGTCTGATCGATAATTCTCATCAATTTCTTTCGCTGATATTTGTTTGTTGTCTTCTAGCTCAAGGATCTCTTTAATTTTTACGTGCTCAATTAATGGGAAGACTTTCATCTCCAACGTTGGAAACAGAGAGGAAAGACTAAGGCGACAATAAGCCTCTAGGGCAGAATAGTCACTTATTTTAGATTTCCCTGTGATGTACTTTATTAATTCACCTGCGTGAACATAAAGTGGTTTTATTCGTCCATTTTGAAGGATGGCGTGGTCACCAATTTCCTTACCTAGACACAGCTCATTTGCTTGCGCTGGAGCCAAGGAATAAGTAAAAAAAATAGTCATCATTAAAAATAGTTTTTTCATGCGTTCGCTACCTGTGTTGGTGGTTTTACCTTTTTTCTTCTTAGGACGAAGTGCCATATTGAACCTAGAACCAGAAGTAAACTTCCTAGGTATTTAATGGGTCTGCCAGGGTCTATATTGACACTAAGTACTGACCCGTATGTGTCCTGGTTAACTTGAAAATAACTTGCTTGATAAAAAGTAAGCCCATCAAACTTTAGTGGATTGTTCATGTAAATATGATGGTCCTGAGGGCCTTTATCTGTGAAGAGTTGAACAAAACTCTCATAGCTCGCAGGATTATTTGTTCCAGGGTCCGTGTCCATTTTGAATTTAGTTAATGAAAGCTCATAGGGCAGTCGGATTGATTTTTTTTCTAGCTCAAACTTATATTTAGTATCTCGATAGGTAAGGGTAATGGCCTGATCATCTCGAATCCAATACTCATGGCCGTTAAAGCTGATCAGCGCTGCACGTGTTCCTCCCTTGATCATTTTCCCATCTTTTTGGATAGGGATAGTATACTGAGGTATGTAAGCAGGAACTTTATCCGTATGATGATTTAGGAGAGTAAGCTCAAAACCCATCCAGGGTAGGTCTAAAGACTCTTTGGTTTTAATTGGTTTTACTGACCATTTTTTGTCGTCTTTGTCATAATAAGCTACCTGCTTGCCGAATAAAAATAAGTTCGGGGAGGTTTCAAATATCCCCTTAGAAAAAATGCGATACTTTGAATCAGGAATTGTATTAAAACTTGTATCAAGTGGATATGGGGACACGTCTGGAAAGAATGTATATATAGTTTGACCTTCTTTGATAACAAGAAATCTTTTACCGGAATCTGTTTTTTTTATTTCAATTCCACGATCTTCAGGAAAAAAGCAATTTTGAAGTTCAGAATTCCATAGAATGGTTTTAGATGGTTTATTTTGTCCAAAGCAGGGAGCTAATGGTGAGGGGAGGTAGTGGATGTTTAAGGGGCCAAGCTGTAAATTAGATTTGAAGTCAAACGCTTTTGGGTGAAGGCTTAAAACGAAGTCCTGGCTGACGTTTCCATTTGATAAAAAATACTCAGAGGACGAACGAAGGCTTGAGTTGATATTTCTTGCGTTTTCAGTAATCCAACTAAGTTTTTTCTCGCTGTATGGGAGGAACTTCATGATGGTGATTTGATCTTGAGATGAATCAATATCCGTTTCAAAAGCGGCATCGGGAAGTTCATAAGTAATGACTTCCTTCGTATTTAGATTGGTGATTCTAATTTGATCTGAATCAAGAACAATATCTCTTTTCGGAGTAAGAGGTGGCAGCGTTATGTTTCCGTCTATCCCGGCAAAATGAGTGATAAAAGACCCTCCCACAATAAGAATTAATCCGGAGTGAATGGTGTAAAACCCATAGAGCCTTTTTTTTGGCGGAAGTCGTAAGTAAGCAGCATATAAAATACTCAAACCCATAAGAACTTGCAGAAGCATAAATGGAAAAGTCTTGTAAATAGTTCGGTTGGCAAACTCTGTTCCGTAGTAGCTTTCAAAAAAGGTTCCAACAATCATGGCGACTGTAAAAAGACTAATTAGAACGATTGCGAACTTTAGGCTTCCGACGAATTTTTCAATGGTGGAAAAGTTGTTTTTCAAGGATTTTACCTCTATGTCAGGGCGCTAATAGTGCCAAAATTGTCTATAGGCGGAAGTTATCATGACTTCCTAAATCGGGCAACCAAACATGGACTTAACATGCGGTAAATTCTAGGTAATTTCTGGCCTCCAGGCGCATGAACAGTGGTACGGGCAGGCAGGCAATCATTCTTACCGTTGCAGTGCTTACTCTGAAAAGTAAAAAATACTAAAAGGTTGATTGCAACTTATCTTAAATTCACCACTTCCCTGATTGGACAGCCCTAGGCCAGAAAGTGCAATTAAGGGGCTACTTTTTACCTGATAGAGGCAGGCTCCTGTGATGCTGATTGTCGCGTCCTGCATACTGAGGAGTGAAAATTTTTCATTAGTGGTCACTAGGTGCTCCCCAGGGGGGAAAATATCAATTTTTTCTTGGCCGTGCAGGTGAATTTGGCAATTTGCCTGATGAGCAAAATTAAAGAAATTTTGAAGAACCACAAGTTGATGGTCAAGTCGGCCTCCGAGGAAGCCAAAGGCGTGGACAAGCTCAACTTGGGAGGGGAGCAATTGGAGCGTTCCTTCCAGATCGGTGAAATCTTTATTCTCTGGGAAGTTGATATCACACTCCCTTTGTGCAGAGTCTCCGTCACCAACGCTTAGGTAGTTTATTTTTGTATTTAATAACCCTCCATCGACGCAAATCAGCTTTAAGTTTAATCGCCTTGAAGTTTGTTCAACTTCGCCTTCGTCAATGGCCATCGGGCCAATTAGGCCAATTTGAAGAGCATTATCAAGGTAATTTTCTAATAATTTTTTGTCGTTGTTCGTGTTCATTTAGTAAATAATACTATATTTTGTCAGGCTTTGATTGCTTATTTTAATAATGGAGAAGGTATGTATATTTCGGATAGGATAAAAGGTTTGAGTGACAAGCCTGTCAATCTCTCTTTTTTAGGCGCCGATGCTTCACTGCCCGACCTTTCTGTTGACCTTTCAGCTGTCTATGTGGCCAATGTAGAGAAAAAATCCTCGGAAATTAATTTTTCCACGTCTGGGCCAAAAGAAGAAAATCAGATGATTATTCATGCGCTGGCCTATGAGCTCGCATCGATATTAAAACTCAATAGATTTGAGAGAAATGCAGTTGATGTTACATTTCGCGAGGCTGAAAACATGTTAAGAGACATCAATTCTCTTCCAAGTTTTGATGAATCAATATTATTGGATATTGAAACTATTTATCAAAATATCCAAAAATTGTATGGGCGGTTAGATCAACTCAATAAGTTGCTAGCAAATGATATTTCATCAACATCTCTTGTTGGTAAATCCTTTTTTGAACAACTTAAAATTTTAGATAAATGTATTAGTGATTGCGCTTCTGGATTTGGAATAATTAGAGGAGAATTGCCACGGTTGAACACATGGAATCCATCGAGTGGTGAACTAAGTTTTATTGTTAGCTCTAAAACGAATCTCAATCGTGTTGATACGGCCATTTTTCACAGTGTTTGGACAGTCTTTGATGGGGTTGAGAGAATCAAAATGGTTGCAAGTGAATCACTATAGGGTTATGATGCCCCTCGATTAAAGCGTCTAACGCATGGAAAATTGGAGATTCAACCTATGAAACTTACTCTTTTATCACTATTTATGCTCATCACTTTTTCTTCTTTTGCACAAAACGTAGAGAAGGGAGCACAATTATATGGCACATGTATTCAGTGTCACGGTGAAAAAGGACTGGGGATTGAAGCGCAAAAAGCACCTCGAGTAGCCGGTCAGCATGACTGGTATATATACACGCAACTGGTTAATTTTAAATCGAAGCAGCGGGTAAATGAAAAAATGTATCCATACATCAAAAATTTATCTGAACAAGATTTTAAAGATCTTGCAGCATTTGTTGCACAATTAAAGTAAAATAAACTCTTATTTATTGTTTCATCACGGAGGGAATTGTCATGAAACTAAAGTTTCAAAGAGCCAAGTCTGAGGCTGACGTACAAAGTGTATATGAATACAACATAGATGCGTTCTCAGAGAGTCCGGACTTTAATTGGAATCTTGAAGAGATCAAAAAGGAAATTTCCTCGGGTTGGCATTTGTACTCTGCCAACATAAATGATGAGGTTATTGCAGCCGTTTTTTTGAAAAAAGACCGAGCAATATTATATTCAAAGACTACTTCAATTAAAATGAACTTCCAGGGAAGTGGTTACTCTCACAAAATTAAAGAATTCATTGAAGACTCTGCAAAGAAAATGCGAGCGAAAGAAATTATTAATTTTTGTGGGATTGATAATTTCAGAATGTACTCATTAAATGAAAGTCATGGCTATACGAAAACGGGAAGAAAACTTGGAGATAATGGCCAGGTTGTTGAATGGGTAAAACAAGTCAAAAAATAAAATAACAATATGTTATTAAAAAAATTAGACATGATGCCCAAAATACATTCATAATAATAAAGAATTCAATTTTATTTTAACGATCAATGGAGGAGAGTTAAATGGCACCAAAGAAAAAAACAGCAAAGAAAAAAACAGCAAAGAAAAAAACAGCAAAGAAAAAAGTAGCAAAAAAAGCAGCGAAGAAAAAAGTAGCGAAAAAAACAGCGAAGAAAAAAGTAGCGAAGAAAAAAGTAGCGAAGAAAAAAGTAGCGAAGAAAACAGCGAAGAAAAAAGTAGCGAAGAAAGCAACGAAGAAAAAAACAGCGAAGAAAAAAGTAGCGAAGAAAGCAACGAAGAAAAAAACAGCAAAGAAAAAAGTAGCGAAGAAAGCAACAAAGAAAAAAGTTGTAAAAAAGAAGCCAGTCAAGAAAAAAGCAGCTAAGAGAAAGCCTAATCCAGCATTTATGAAGCCACTTACTCCTTCAAGTGCTCTAGCCGAAGTTGTAGGAGCTAAAGCTCTTCCAAGAACTGAAGTTGTTAAAAAACTTTGGGCGTATATCAAAAAGCATAAGCTTCAAAACCCAAAAAACAAAAGAAACATTTTAGCCGATTCAAAGCTAAAAGCCGTTTTTGGGAAGAAAGAAGTAACAATGTTTGAAATGACTAAACTAGTTAGCAAGCATTTAAAATAAAATAATAACTTATATTTTATTAAAGAGGGGCCACATTATTTGTGGCCCTTTTTTTTAATCAATTAAATCGGTAGGAAGGGTGAATTTACCATCGATTGGTTTTAAAAAAAATGTTGCCTCGATAAAACTCATGTCGAGTTCTTTGTAATAGTGAGGAAATTTAATACCACTGTTAGGGGCCTCAAGCGGAGCCTCATAAGCAAGCTTGTCATCAAGTTTGCTTTCAGACACTCGCCATAAAATTAGCTCCTGGCACTCAGAGTAGAAGTTCGCAATGACTGTTTCTATTTGATCTGCTTTGCTAAAATGGATAAAGCCATCATCCTCTAAGCTTGTTGGCCGATAAATATTATTTCGAATGTTTTTATTTTTTTCATTGGGTGTTAGTACGTGAAAAATTTTGGCCATAGTCTACTCCACAAAAAATTCATGATAGGTTGTTGGGTAATTATTTTGACGGTGGGAAAAATGCCACCATTCTCTTGAATAGTTTTTAAAGTTATTTTTTTTCATGATCTTTACTAGGGTGCCTCGATTGTATTTTGCCTCATCAGAAATACTATTATTATCTGTATGAGAAAGCTCATCAAAACAATCATAATGAGTGCCCATTTCAATAAGTCCTGCACGAATAGCATTTTCAGATAATGGAGTCTTGCAAGGGCCCAGTGGTAGGTTTTTTATTGCGTGAAAATCAGAACCCTTAACCATTATTCCTAAGTCAATTGTATTTCCCTTTGAGTGACCTGATTTACTTGCAATATAGCCTCTTGAAAATAATTCTGTTTTTGGAACGCTAGGGTAAAAAATGTGCTTCATTTTTATGTCGTTTATATTTTTCGCCCATTGGACAAAGTGGTTCACGGCCGCTTGAGGGCGATAGCAATCGTAAATAATGAGCTCAAGATTAAGACCTTTTAAATCTTCTTGAACAGATGCCAAGTCCTTGGCCACGTGGTCTTGCAGCAAGCATTTTGGTGAAATGTAACCTCGTATTTCTTCTCCGATAAAATTATTTTTTGAAAAGTAGCGAATGTCATGAACCACATCTGGAAGATATTTTCTGATATCGACGATGTCATCTGGCTTCCCCCCGACTAAAGTCGCATAAGCTTTTGGAATTAAGATGATTATTAGAATGATCCATCTCATGGTCTTCTCTCTTTAAAATCGTAATACATTTTCAAGCTTTTTTGCTTTTGGGTGCTTCTTACCATATCTCTGTTTGAACAAGGTTAAGAAACGCTTGCAATGAATGGTTGGGTTACCATTAGGAAAATTTCGGTTTCCTGAATAATAATCTAAGCAACTTTGGGAATAATGTTTGACGTACTCTGGTAGGTTTTTTGCGACAAGGTTAAACAGTGTTTTTTCTCTCAATGGATCACTCAAGTTAAATATTTCATCAGGGAGTGGGTCTAGCGTTTGTAGTTTGTTAATTACTTTTTCTCGCTTCGTATAGTTTTCACCCATTTCTTTAATTGACTTCCACGCCAGATTAAAGATATCTCCATTAACTGGGTTTTTAAGTAAATAAATGGCGAGTAGTGTTTGAACCTCATCTTTTGGCAGGTATTCAGTTGCACTTAACCAATGGATGACTTGTTCTCGGTCAATTGGTGAATGAAGTTGATTAAAATTTTTGACGAAATAATTTAAAACGGTGTTCAGGCAAGTCGGATGAAAATTATCCGCACTAAAGAGTTTAATTTCTTTTTGCGTGCGCGGAGTTGCATTGAAAGTTTTAAACCATGAAAAGATATAATTTTTCACATCTGGTTTTCGGCAAAGAAACTGTGCTCGCTCAGAAATAAATGCGTACTTCATAAAAGGAGAGATTACTTCTTGGCCCGTTATTTTATTTTCTAGTAACACGGAACCAAAGCTTGCAGGGATATCGGGAAGTTCGCGCTGCTTTGGTGTTTGCTTGAGTATTTCTTGCGCGATTTGTTGGCAGTTGGCTTTTGAATTTGAAAAACAGCTCTCTAAAAACCCTGTCATAAAATCTTTTCTCGCAAGTGCAAACACTTCACTATCTGCGACATTGCCAAGCTTCATTAGGCGCTCAATTTCATTTTTATTGTATTCGCCATACGCCTTTTGTCGGTTAACCTCATCAATAAACTGTTGGGCCATCTCTAATACTTGTGATTTCCAGCGCTCATCTCTTTCGGTTGGCCTGAGATCTTTGGCATGGGCGAGAAACTCGATGTGTTGTCTATTTTCAAATAGGATATCAAGGTCAGCTTTTGTGTAGAGAAGTGCAGGGGTGCGTGAATAGGCAGCAGACACCAAACAAATGAGTAGCAGGGAGGTATATTTTAATAACATTCGTCTTCCTTAACGAAATTTTATCCCCTCCATGATAGCTGAATTTGACAATAGAAGTCAAAATTTCGACTGCACTTAATTTTTTTAGCAATACCTTTAGTTTTATCTAGGCAGCGGGAAATTAACTGCCTAGAATCTATGACTTAAAAATATACGTTAGGAGTTTTCAATGGATGAAAATAATTCTGGGCAAACCAAGTCAAGTAATGGACACATTGTCTTGACCTCTCACCGTGAACAAATTTTCTCGGAAACTGTCGATATTAACTGGGATGCCAAATCGCCTGCGGAGCGCGGGCCGATCATTGGAACTTTTACCGAAAATCAAAAACGAAATGCGATTGGTAGTCACAGTGGTAGTTATACTATTTATCGCGCCCTATCTATCGCGAGTGGCCATTTTTCTAAAGATCATAAACCGGATCTTCATAATACGAACCCTACGGTTAACATTGGCCCTCATCCTTCATGGACAGAGCCCGGGAAGATTGTTTCTCTTGATCCGTGGGGAAGTAATGTAAATGAATTTTTTAAAAAAGATTTAGAGGCGGGCCTAGATGTTCGCCCAACAATTGCCGTCACTCAAGCTCACTTAACGATACCAGAAGTTCAAGAATCCATTAAAAATGGAACGCTTAAACCTGATGGAAACTTTGTAAAAGAAAATGGGGAACTAAAAGTCACCAAAGTTGCACTAGAGCCTGTTTGGTATTTACCGGGAATTGCTGAGCGCTTAAAAATTAAGGAAGGCGAGCTTAGAAACATCATTTATCAAGAAACAGGGGGAATGTTTCCCGAGCTAATCACACGCCCGGATTTAAAAATACTTCTTCCGCCAATTGGAAGTACGACGGCCTATATTTTTGGAGACCCAAAAGATCTAGCGAATCCGGATGTTGAACTGACTTGCCGTGTTCATGATGAATGTAATGGTTCCGATGTTTTTGGTTCAGATATTTGTACGTGTCGACCGTATCTTACCTACGGTATTGAGCAAGCGGCTGCAGCGGCCCAAAAAGGACAGGTTGGATTAATTGTTTACTTTAGAAAAGAGGGACGGGCGTTAGGTGAGGTGACAAAATTCCTTGTTTATAACGCAAGAAAACGCCAAGAAGGTGGCGATTCGCCAGAGACTTATTTTCAACGAACCGAGTGTGTTGCTGGTGTTCAAGATGCACGTTTTCAAGAACTCATGCCAGACGTGCTGCATTTCTTTGGCGTTAAGAAAATCCACCATCTCCATTCGATGAGTAATATGAAATATGACTCAATTGTAGGTAGTGGTATTGAAGTGGTGAATCGACTAAGTATTCCAGGTCATCTGGTTCCAGAGGATGCTCAAGTGGAAATTCAGGCGAAAAAAGCGGCCGGATATTTTACGGATGAGGATATAGACGATCAGAAATTCGCAGAAACGAGAGGCCGAAAATTAGAAGAGTAGGGGCCACACAAATAAACATGCCGGAGATAAAAAATGGAATATAAGTTTTCCAAAGACGATATTGATTATCTTTTAAAACCTAAAGCGATCATGGATAAATCGTATCAAATTTTTCGTTATGCTGAAGAAGGAAATACTCACTTCAATATCAACCTTGAAAAAATAGCTGATGTGGGCGAGCTTGTTTTAGCGGTAACCAAAAATAATTACCCCACCTTTGATATTCCCTTTCATAGCCGATGGGGACATTTTAACTCAGAAAAATTAAATCGAGTGGATCAGCTTTCAGGAATGCTTCAGAGTTATGACGCAAAGGAAATTGGCCGTAGAAAGTTAGATTTGGTGATTACTTCTGTTTTACTTGATGCTGGTGCCGGAGATGACTGGCGCTTTACTGATCCCGAAACAAACGAAGTCATTGCGCGCTCTGAAGGTCTAGCGCTGGCAAGTTATCATCTCTTTTGTGGAGGATATTTAAGCGCCGATGCTAATGATCCCTTAAGAGTAGATGCAGAGGCATTGATTAATTTAAGTGAGTCCACTATTGCTCAAGTTTTTCAAGTGACAGATGAGAATCCTCTCGTGGGGTTGGCCGGCCGCACTCAATTGTTAAACAAATTGGGAGAAACTCTAAATAAGAAAAAAAGTATTTTTAAAGATGGCCGTCCAGGAAATTTAGTGGATTACTTTGAGAGTGCAACCGCACACGATGATGAACTACCGGCCGAAAATGTTTTGTTGGCGGTTTTACTTGGTCTTGGGGAAATTTGGCCTGGGCGAATAAATTTAGGCGGAAAAAATATGGGCGACGTATGGGCATATTCTCCTTTTAAAAAAGGGGAGTCCATTAATGAACTCATACCGTTTCATAAGCTTTCTCAGTGGTTAACATATTCATTGATTGAACCGCTGATGGAGGTTGGTTTTAAGGTGACGAAAGTTGAGCAATTGACGGGATTGGCCGAATATCGAAATGGTGGTCTTTTTGTTGATGGGGGTGTCCTGTCATTAAAAAATCCAGAGAATTTAGAATTTGCCCACTCACCAGACAGTGAACTCGTCATTGAGTGGCGCGCGCTGACTTTAGTGATGATTGATAAAGTCGCCGAGTATGTGCGAAATAAACTGCAAAAAAGTGAAGTTGATTTTCCACTACCAAAAATATTAGAGGGCGGTACTTGGTGGGCCGGTCGAAAATTAGCGAAAGAAAAAAGGGCCGGTGGTGGGCCACCGATTCAAATTAAAAGTGATGGAACTGTTTTTTAGTAGGGCCTTGATGTCCATTTTTGAAGGAGTATTTTTTGGAAAATATAACTTGTATTAATCACCCCATTGTTAAGCATAAACTGAGCATGCTCAGAAATAAAAATACAAGCTCGAGGCACTTTCGAGGAGTGATGGCCGAACTAACTCGCTTAATTGGTTATGAAGCATCTCGGGAGCTCGAACTTCGGGAAGTCAATATCGAAACTCCTTTATGCTCCACCAAGGGTAATGAGTTAAACTCAACGCCGATTGTTGTCTCCATCATGCGAGCGGGAAATGGAATGCTGGAGAGTATGCTCAATTTAATGCCGACGGCAAAGGCAGGCCACATTGGGATTTACCGGGATAAATTTATCAACTCGACAGTTGAGTATTATTTTCGATTGCCTAAAGATCTAACAGGTAAAGATGTGTTTTTGCTCGACCCCATGATTGCGACAGGGGATACCGCTGTCGCGTGCTTAGAGCGGCTCAAGCAGTGTGGGGTTAGAAATATTACCTTGATCACGTTTTTGATTAGCGAAAATTCGGCCAAAAGAATCACGGAGCAATTTCCGGGCGTACAAATATATTGCGCAGAGATTGAAAAAGAGTTAGATGAAAATGGATATTTAGTTCCTGGAATGGGAGATGTTGGAAGTCGCTTATACACGGATGCGTAGGTATTTGGACTTGCTGGGGTTGGTGATTTAGGCCTTTGCTCGTTTTTGTTTTTTGGTGAGGGCCGATTTACAAGGATAAAAAATGATGAATATTGAATCAGAGTCAATCTCTAAAGACTCACAGGTGCGTCTCGAATCATTGTTGCCCGTCATTAGATCGACAAAAGCGGATTTTCTAGATCATCAGTGGAGCATCTTTTATAACGATATTTTTACCTCAAATATATGTGACTTAGACACTGGCGAACTAAAAGTCGATGTTTATAAACATATTCATCAACTCGTGGTGATGGCCCAAGGGCAAGCAACGCGAAAAACGATTGATCTTCACTCAACCCCATTTACCATTGCCGTTCTGCCAGACGTTTTTGAAGTAAGGTTTTATTCGGTTAATTTATCTGATGAATTATTTCTGATTCAAGAGTTTAACAAAATAAAATCACCCATTATTGATAGTGAAGAATTTAGTCTCCTTCGCCATCATCTTGAGGTGGCGGCCTCTATTGATGTGGCCAGATTTCCAACCGTGATTGAAGAGCTGACGGCGAAATATGGTTTACCTGATCTTGTTGCCGGTGAAGCCTATGAAAAAGTAGAAAATGAGGCGACAAAACTAACTCAAGAATTAGTCGAGAAAATTAATGATTATCGCCCAGCGCTTTTTGAGCGAGTTAGTGACTTTGCTCTTGGGTTGACGGCCGAGTATGCTCTTTTGCGCATTCACTTGTTAAAATTTTTGGCCATCTTGCCTTCACTTGATCACGACCACTCAGGTAAAGAGGTCAAACGTATTTTAATTGAATCACTGAGGCGCCTGGTTCACGACTCCAATTTGGCCCGGGTTTTTGGCCGAACCGGAGATGAAAAACCACTACCAGTCGTTTTGGAGCAATTGTTTAAGCTTGCCATGGCCGTGGCGCGCTTTTTCCCACAAAAATTTTTAGCGGCCAGCGTTCGTTTTATGGTGAGACTGATGGCCAAGCGGTTTATTGCGGGAGAGCGAATTGAGGAAGCGAGTGAGGTTTTTTCTGCGCTCAATAAAAATAATCGCGATGCAACTCTTGATCAATTAGGTGAGTTAGTTGTGAGTGAAAGTGAAGCCGATCATTACATGAATGAAGTTCTCAAGCTCATTGAAGGTCTAGAGCAGCACTATACTCCGGGATTAAAAAATAAAGCGGGGATATTGCGCTCTCATGTGTCTATTAAAGTGTCTGCGCTTTGCAGTGATTTTAAACCAGAGGCGTTTGATTATACTTATGATCTCGTGGCGCCACGGTTGAAAAAAATTCTTCTGGCCGCCAAGAGAAACCAAGTATTTTTAAACATCGATGCTGAACACTATGACTATCGTGATTTGGTTTTTGCGATTTATCAAAAAGTTCTTTTGGAAACCCAAGAGCTTCACGATTTTCAACAAACAGGAATCGTCCTGCAAGCTTATCTGCGAGATTGTTATGAGCATTTTTGTGATATTTTAGCACTCGCAAAAAAGCGTCAGCTAGTGATGCCCATTAGGCTAGTTAAAGGAGCCTACTGGGATGCAGAAACAGTGGAAGCGAAGGCCCACACTTACAATGCGCCACAGTTTTTAAATAAAGAAGAAACGGATCTTCATTTTAGACAAATGTTGTTAAAAATTTTAGAGCATGGAGAGCACCTGCAACTTTGCTTGGCCGGCCATAATTTTTCCGACCACGCGTTTGCGGAGGTGGCGAGAGAGCAAATTTTTAAAAAGGCACCAGTTATTGAGCATCAATGTTTACATATGACCTATGAAGCGCTCAGTAACGCTCTTGCGGCCATGAATTGGGCCACTAGAAATTATGTTCCTATTGGTAGCTTAATTGTTGGAATGGCATATCTTGTTCGGCGTATTATGGAGAACTCCTCTCAAGTAGGGGTCTTAACGATTATGCGCTCCCATAAAAATCGCGCCGAAATAAAAACGCCAAAGAGCATTCATTTAGATAAAAAGCGCCTCAATCAAATTGTGCGCGATGATGGCCAACAAGTCATCGGCCATGGATTTTCTCCGGCAACGCCAGTTTTAATGTATAAAAGATCTCATTTGCAAAGTGTGCAGCAATCACTTAACGCCATGTCATGGCAAAATTCAAATGAGTTTACACCGAATCGTTTTGAGGCAACTGGAGAAGTACAAACCATTGTTTCAAACTCAGAACCAGAGCTTGTGTTAGGTCAGATAAAATTTGCCAACACCGAAGATGCGACTCGTGCTGTGGAGCTTGCCTTTGATGAGTACGTGTCTAGTAACTGGGCGATTAGGCCTTGTATCGAGCGAGCAAGTATCTTAATTAAGGCGGCGCAAATAATGTTGGCGCAAAGACTTGAGCTATCGACACTAATTGTTCAGGAGTCTGGAAAAATAATGTCGGAGTCCCTCGCCGATGTGGACGAGGCGATTGATTTTCTTCACTTCTATGCGCGAGAAATTATTCGCTACAATAATCAAAACCCACGAGCTCATTCCCGTGGCGTATTAGCGGTGATCACGCCATGGAACTTTCCTCTCGCTATTCCTTGTGGAATGGTTTCATCTGCTTTGGTTAGTGGAAATACCGTCATTCTAAAATCTGCTGAACAAACGCCGTTGATTGCTCAAAAAATGGTCGACATTTTCCATGCTGCTGGCGTGGACACAAACTGTTTGATTCATTTACCAGGAGAGGGAGAAACTGTTGGGCAAGCTTTAATTAATCATCCTCAAGTTGCGGGGGCGATCTTTACTGGTTCAAAAAATGTTGGATTGCATATCGCGCACACGGTGGGAAAAAGAATCATTGAAAATCCTATTTTTAAAACGACTTACCCAGCAAAAGTGGTTACTGAAATGGGTGGTAAAAATGCAATCATCGTCACGGCGAATGCCGAGTTAGATGAAACGGTTAGTGGCATTATTTATTCTGCATTTGCTCATGCTGGTCAAAAATGTTCGGCCGCCAGTCGTGTTATCGTGCATGAAACAGTGATTGATCGCTTGGCCGAACGACTAGGCCCTGCGGTCAGAGATATTTCAATTGGAAAAGCATGGGATCTATCCACTTACTTAAACACGGTTGTGTCAAAAGAAGATAAAGAGCGCCTAGTAAAACAAATTTCTGAAGCTGGTGCAGAAGCTCTGGCGCATGGAGGAAAAGTGGTGGCCGATCGCTCTCAAGAAGAGCTTCCTGGATATTGTGTCGGCCCGGCAATTTTTCAATTACCTTATGATCGCGCCTTTAAAAGTGAGAGTTTTTCTCAACGGGAATTATTCGGCCCTGTTGTGCATCTTATTCCGTTCACTTCTCTTGATAGTGCGCTGAAGGTTTTTAATGCGACAGAGTATGCATTAACGGGCGGTGTTTTTAGCCAGTCTCAAGATGATATTGATTACCTGACGGCGAGAATGGAGTGTGGAAACGTTTACATCAATCGTCCGATTACCGGCGCAAGAGTGGGGATTGAACCTTTTGGTGGCTTTAAGCTCTCCGGTACAGGGCCAAAGGCCGGAAGCTTTCATTACCTGCCTGCTTTTCAAGTAACGCCCCTGAGCTTTCCGGTCGTCGATAATTTAGCCGCTTCAAAACCAGAAGATACACTTCATGAATCATCAACATTAAAATTGGCAAGCCCTTCAACGCTGGATGTTCAAGAACGTCTACCGCGAATAGAGCGCGGTATTCAGTACGTGATTCAAAACTTTGAGCACCTGTATCAAGGGATATACGGAGAGAATAAAGAAGTGTTGATCAAGCTTAAGTCTTGGGCGTCAGGAAATTTGAAAGAGGTATTAACAGGAACGTTTAATAATGTAGAAATTCCTGGGCAGTTATCTTTTAACGACTTTTCTCAATCTTCCAAACAAGTACTGATTGTTAGTTATGAAAAACGCGCCTATCTTTCAAGTCTTACTCAATTTATCGCGGCCGTGGCGGCCGGAACTGGTGTGAGCATCGCGTGTCGTAATGAGGCAAGTTTCTATTGGTGGACAAAACTTGTTGGCCTCTTTTTTAAGGCGGGCATTTCAATGGAGCACGTTCATGTTCAACAACTCTCTAAAGAGGGACTCACCAAAGCGATAACGGGCAAGCAAGTGAGCACCATTATTGTTGATGGCAAAATAGAGCAGCTAAGAGAGATTCTTGAGCGCGTTTATAATCATCAGTTTAATGAAAAGGAGATGATTAAAATTATCTCTCCACATGACGCTCCTTTTATTGAAGATTTTTACCAGCAAATGCATTTATTTACGCAGTGTCGAAGCTTTGCCGTTAATACAATGAGGCATGGAGCTCCATTGGAGTTAGACTTATAAAAAAGCGAAGGAGAAAAAGATGAACGTAGGAATAATTGGAGCAGGCAATATGGCGCAAGCTCTACTGTCTCCCATGAAAGATTTTTTTTCTCAATCGGCCAGTGAGATAAAAATTTACACCCCGACAAATACTCGGGCGCAAGTTCTGGCAAAAATTCTTAACGGAAAGGCCGTAGATCAGCTTGAGGATGTGGCCGATTGTGAATTGATCATTCTCGCCCACAAGCCTCAGCAGTTGAGGGAAGTCAGTGAGCAACTTAAATTAAAACCAAGCACCGCTATTATTTCATTGCTCGCTTCAATAGAAACGGGCCAGTTAAAAAGTACTTTTGGTGTAGATAAGGTGTTGCGTTTAATGCCCAATACTCCAGCGCAAGTTGGCCTGGGTGTGGTCACGTGTTTTTATGAACAAAAGGATGGGGCGTTTTTTCTTCCTTGGGTTGACTCCCTCGCCAAGAGTAGTCTCGTTCACCGATTTGAAGAAGAATCCTTGATTGATTTAATGACGCCAGAGCTTGGTTCGGGGCCTGGTATGGTGTTGGAGATGATTCGAATTTTTTCTCATTCCTTAGAACAAAAAGGTATGGGCGCCAAAGAGGCCATGAGATTATCCGCGATGGTTTTTGAAGGAAGTGGAGCACTGGTGAAGCGTACAGGGGAGACACCAGAGGAGCTTCGAAATAAGGTGACCAGCAAGGGGGGAATTACTCAAGAGTGCATAAGGCATTTAAGTGAACAACATCTTGAAAAAATTCTCCACGACGCTTTCAAAGCAGGGCATAATAGAGCTGTAGAATTAAAAACAGCAAAGTAGGTCTTATGCTTTCTCAAATGAAGGGATTACTGGACGTTCTTCCAGATAATTTAAAAAATCAATTTTTTATTAATTCGTGGTCATTTTTAAATGTCCCGATGATTTTTTGGGTTAGACCAAAAATTTTGGCGCTTGATACGGAAAAAACAGAAGTTCTTATTCCCCTGCGAAGGCGCACTAAAAATCATTTAAAAAGTATGTATTTTGGCGTTCTCTGTACGGGAGCGGACATTGCCGGTGGAATCTTGGCCGCGCGATTGATTATGGAAAGTGGCAAAAATGTGAGTCTCGCGTTTAAGGATTTTAAGGCCGACTACAAAAAACTCGCGCTTGGTGATGTTGTCTTTCGATGCAATGAAGGCGCAATGATTCAAGATTTTCTGGATGAGGTCTTACAATCGAATGAGCGCATGAATAGAACAGTTTATGTGGAGGCGCTTTGTCCAGATATTGATCCGGATGAGATTGTCGCGACGTTTGAGCTGACACTTTCGCTTCGAAATAAAACTCCAATAAATTAAATTTTAAAATCTAATAAAAAATGACATCCCTGAAAAGTTTTTGCCACAGGCATTATTGCCCACTAGCATAGAGTCATAAGAGTAATTTTAACATTCAGGGAAGAATGGAAAATTCAAAAGTAAATTTAGTAAGAAGTGAATTAAATATGGCCATTTCTTACATCGATCGTTTGTTTCACGGCCTCATAGATCTATCTGATCTTGATTATCACCCCGGTTTAAAAAGTTGTCTCAGTCCTTACTATGAGGAATTCACAGCGCAATTAAATGGCACTGTTTTTCACCATGTATTGCGAGACCGCTTTGAAGAGGAGTCGCTGAGCGCAGTTGGCTTTCGAGAGTGGATTCTCGATGTTTTTAACACGCTAGAGATGATTACTCGCTTGGGGGTCAACGAACAGGCGATTTCAACGTATATTAATCTTATTAATTGTGGATATCGTCTAGGAAGAGATCTCCATCTTTTTTGTCTGCGAGAGACTGATCTCGTGGTGGAGCTACCTAGGACGATTACCGCAAAAGAGGCGCGCTTTGAGGACGCTGAATCGGCCAGCGCTACTTCTTTGCCAGAGCTGAGTCTTTGTGAGTTTCTCGACGGAACTGATGAAGAGGATCTGCTGGAAGATGATTGGGATGAGACAACTCTTCCGCTTTATCAGGTCAGCGAGGAGGATTTAGATAATTCTCGTTTCGGTGGAAGTATTCTTAGTTTTTCGATGGGGGCGTTGAAAAAATCTAAAGAGCTCATTAATAAAGGGCATGAGTGTGTTTTTGAAAAAAAATATTCTAATGCACTTGTGTTTTTTGAAAAGGCAAGGCGTCTACATGAAACTGCTGAAGTCTTAACGTTGATTGGTTGGGTTTATTCGCTGCTCGATAATTTAGAACGTGGGAAAAAGTTTTGTTTGAAAGCGATTGAAATCGATCCTGATTATGGGCCGGCCTACAATGATATTGGCAGTTATCTTCTTCAAGAAGGTGATGTCAGCGAGAGTATTCGCTGGTTTAATTTGGCCAAAAATGCGCCGATTTATCAAAATAAAGAATACCCATACATCAACATGGGCCGCGCATTATTGATGCAAAAAAAATATCGTCAGGCGCTAGATGAGTTTAAAGAAGCGAGGGAGCTTGCACCTCATCAACGGCAAATTTCAGAGACAATTAAAAAAGTGGAATCGTTGATGGAGCCGGCCGAAGAGAAAAATGATAATTTTGATGTATCGCCATTTCTTGGAGAATTAAAGAAGAACTCTTCAGAGTTTGAGTCGGAATACCAATAGGTGTAAAATAAACTCACAAACTAAATGGGTGGGTTATGCAGACACAAGAATTTGTTAAATTTTTAAATAAAACGTTAGATATTTATCGCTACAAAGACTACGGGCCTAATGGCCTGCAAGTGGAAGGCCGTGAGGAGATAAAAAAAGTCGCCTTTGCGGTGAGTGCAACTGTGGCCAGCATTGAAGAGAGTGCGAAGTGGGGCGCTGATGCATTAGTTGTTCATCATGGATTGTTTTGGAAGTTTCACGGAGCGCGTGCGATTAAAGGCCCTCATGGCCAGCGGATCAAAACGCTCATTAAAAATGATATAAATCTTCTTGGTTATCACTTGCCGCTTGATGGGCATCCTCAATACGGAAACGCTGCTTCGATTGCGCAACTGTTGGAGGCAAATATTAAAGGTGGATTTGGGGACTATGAAGGAATGCCAACAGGAGTGTCTCTTGAATTTAAAACTCCTCAACTCGCCAAAACGCTTAAAAATAAATTAGAAGAAATTTTAGGCCATGCGGTCATTCACGCGTCGGCCGATAAAAAAGAAATTAGCACAATGGGCATTATCACAGGTGGGGCCAACTCGCAGTGGAAAGATGCCTACTTCCAAGGATTAGATGCGTATTTAACGGGTGAAATTTCGGAGCATGATTGGCATGATGCGACCGAAGCAGGTATTCATTTTTTTGCCGGCGGACATAACGCTACAGAACAATTTGGTGTACAATCATTAATGAAGCTTGTGCAACAGGAACATGGACTTGAATGTAAATTTATTTCCTCAGAAAATCCGGCCTAAGCGTTAATGCCATTTGGGAGAGCAATGAAGCACTACCTAATTTTTAGTTTTCTTTTTTTTGTTTCTCAAGCAGTGCAGGCGTCTCGTTTGTTAACTGATGCCCAAACACTTTTTGAGCAGGGAAAATATAAGGCCGCTTCAGATAAATACGAAATTCTTTCGTCACGGCTACCGCAAGATCAACTTACTCATATGAATGCGGGGATTGCTGCGTTCTATAGTGCGCGCATGCAAAAGGCGCTTTTTCACTTCACGAGCGTTTCTGAATCTAATGAGTCCCTGCGCTTACCCGCGCTGTATTGGCTCAGCAAAGTATATGGGAAAATGGGAAAAAAAATCGCGGCCGTGACAACGCTTGGGATTGCCTTGCAAACGGATAATATTCCCCAAGGTATCTATCATCAGCTTTTGGACTTGGTGGAGCGGTTTGGGCCATGGGAAGCGGAGTTTAAAAAACGGGCCGAGGAAGAAGAGTATAATGAGGATCGACTACATTTAGCGCTTCAGTTTTATCGGCTGGCCTGGGTGCTGACCCCAAAAGACGAGTATCAAGAAAAGCTCTATGATATGTATTTAAAACTCGGCGATGAGGAGCAGGCGCTGCGTTTATTTAATATGATTAAAAGTACAACCATTAAAATGCGACTGAGAAATTCGTTAAAAGAATATCGCCAAGAAATTGATGATCAAAAGTTTCAGCAGCGCGAGCGGTGGAAGCCGAAGTTTTTTGAGTTTGGTTTTAAGGCCCGTTATATTTCGGATTCAAACCCTCATACGGCCGTTCGAAGCACTGAAGTGGAGGCCGAGTTGAGCGAGCGAATGGTGGGGGAAGTTGATTTTGGAATTAATTACTCAAGGCGCTTTGATCAAATCAATCAAATTCGTTTTCAATATTTAGGTGATCAAATTAACAATAATGTTGAATCACGATTTAGTGAATATAAAATTTCACTACCTTTTCGCGCGCTCAGTAAAACGAGTGAGGGAGTTGTTACGCCTAGCTACAGTGACTCTAGCTATGGGCACTTTAGTTATCAACGATTTTATTCAATTGATGCTCACTACACGAAATATTTTCGGCGCTACCGCGCAATGTTTGGGCTTGCCTATCGGAAAGCAAATGCGTCTTCAGAAAAATTACTTCATCAAGATGGGGACATCTATGAAGCGGAGGTCGGTCTGGGGCGAACCACGTCGCGAACAAATATGCGTGGAATAATTAGCTACCGAATAGATAATATGATTGATGGCCCGGGTGCCTGGAGTAATGACATGAAATCTCTAGAGCTCACGATTAGTCGTGAAACATTAGGCCTATTTATTCTTCATGGTGGTTATCGAATCAGTGAAAAAAGATTTGATGTTGTGGGCGGATTACAAAGAAAAGATTTACTGCAACGTTTTGATGCTTCTGTTGAATTTCCCTTTCTCTCTCTGTTTTCTTTGCGTGGGTTTTATCGTTATGAAGATAACCGCGCGGATGGAACAGTCAGTAATGATTTTACCTATGATCGTCACCAAATTGGCCTTGAGTTCTCCGGGAGATATGAATGAAAAAAGGAATTATTTTTCTCATGATGCTCGTCAGTTTTTCTGCGTTCTCGGCCAAAGAGTCCCGAAAGCTTGTGCCTTTTTTATTGAAAAGCGAAAATCCGCTTGAGTACAATGGGCAAGTGATTGCTCAGCGAAATTTAATTCGCGGCCGGCGAGTTGCTGATCAACAACGAAAAATAAAAGGCAAATTTGCCGCTTGGTTTATTGATCGCCCCCACGCGTATTATCAGCGCGTGCTCAAAGAAGATGCACCGGTCGTTGTGACGGCAACTGAATTACCGAGTGAGTTGGTTTTTTATGATTTATTTCCCGAGTTAAGAAAAGTGGCGCGAACAGATTATGAAAATCGTCGCTACAATGATCGCATGCGCTTTATTGATTACGACCGTCACCAAACAATTTTTGGGGAAACGGTTTATGAGGAAACCACCGGCCGTTATTTGGATCCTGATGATTAAGTAGACAAATTTTCGAGGCAATAATGGCGACAATATTTTGCTGTATGAGAAAGTGTTCGCTGCTTCACAACGCCTAGAGAGATTGTGTTTGTCAGTGCATTGGTCTGGCCTTTAAAGACGTCGAGTATTTCACCGTACTGAGAATTAATTCGCTGAACAACGTGAAGAGGAAGCACTCCGGCGCCTAGGCCTTCGCGAATGATTCGACTCATCCCTTGAACGTCCATCAAATTGGCGCGCACGTTGGGAATAAAAGATTTTTTTAAATGATGCTTAAACCACATCGCCAAAACGGGGGCGCCTTCAACGTAGTCGACATAGTCAAGCTTGTCATAGGTGGAGATATGATGAGGTGGAGTTTTTTTACCAAATAGGTGCGTTTTGTATTCCTTGGAGATACACAGCGCGAGAGTTTCATCCCAAACGGGAGTGAGCTCGATTTGGGTATCAAGAGAGAAGCTATCAACAAAGGCGAAGTCAAGATCGCCACTGAGAAGAAGTCCATTCATTTCACTGGCGTGGCCGTACTTGATGTGAAAAGAAACTTCTGGATGAAGTCGCCCGATTTTGGTGAGAAGGGGAAGAATAAAATTATTACCAAACTCTAGGGGAAGGCCAATGCGAACTTCTCCTCTAAACGTTTCTGTTTGGCCTGTGAGCTGGCGGATGGATCGCTCGAGCGCGAGGAAGTGGCGATGACAACTTTTTGCCAGCACGTCGGCCTCTCGTGTGGGAATGAGTTTGTGTTTTAAGCGATCAAACAAGTTTTGGCCGAGATTTTGTTCCAAGTTTTTGATGTGTTGGCTCACGCCTGATTGGGTTAGGCCCATTTCTTTGGCCGCCGCGGTCATGCTTTTGGTGTGATAAACGCGCTCAAATACACGTAAACTATTGATATTAATACTGTCGATAAACATTTTAGATCCCTCTTGTGGTATAAGTATAACTTATAGCTAAATATTACAAACAATAATTTTCACTTATGTTTTATTTTCACTATAACCCTCCCAACGAAAAAAACTATTTCTGATGAAGCAGACAAACGTGTCTGACGAATGAGAGGCAAAAATGAAAAATTTAATTATTCTTATTTCTTTAATTCTAGTGGTTGCATTTACATCAAACGCAAATGCAGGAACGAAAAAACTTATTGGTGAGTTGGTCAATGAAGGCGAGACTCTAGCGGTTTACACATTAGAAGGACGAGTTGTTGTTCACGCAGAGAGAAATGTTAATGATTGTTTTGCCGGTGAATATGAAGTGGCGATTGAGCCAAAAGGGGAAGCGCAGTTTAAACTTGTAGAGACTATTTTTTGTCGTGGTAAAGGAAAGAGCTTCTTTGGTGACGAGAAAGAAGTTGAAGCGGTTGGAATCAATAAGGGTTTTGGCGCTGAGAAAATGATTTGCCCGATGATCTACGCGCCAGTGTGTGGGATGATCAATGGTGCTCCACAAACTTTTGGTAACACTTGTGAACTAGCAAACGCGAAAGCAAGAAAGCTTTTTCTTGGTACTTGTGATCAAGCGCTCAGCGCTGGAATTAAAGGGCATCAGGATTTAAGCTCTTTTGAAATCCATCAAATGTAATTTAAAAAGGATTTAGTGGCCAATGGATGCCACTTCATTCTTTGTTTTGAGGCCGACATTTTTGTTGGCCTTTTTTTTGTCTAATATTTTATTTCACTTCTTTTACACGCATCTAGAGAAGCTCTAATATTGGTGGATGAAAAAAATTATCATCTACCTTCTTTTGTTTAGTTTCAATTCCTATAGTTTTATTAGTGAGGAATCCAAAAATATTATTCGCGAGGGAAAGTATCGCTTTTCAGATTCGTGGGTGGGAACAGTATGGTCTTCTTGTTGGGCCAGAAAATATGGAAGTCTCAATTTGCCCGTAGAGAAGTTAATCATTCCAATTGAGACTGAGGCATTTGAAAATGGTGAGTATCTGGCGAATGTCATGATTAATAGGGGAGACTCCGGAGCGAGTGGGTCACCAAGGCCTGTGAGTTTTATTGTTAACGGTATTTTTGGTGAGCCGGTGAGTGGACTGGTGAAGCAGGTTGCGCAGCAACTGATCGAGCGTGGGCACCATGTGGTTGGTTTAGGCAATCCGTTGGGCACTTGGGCGCTTAAGCAAAAGCCAACCTATACGATTGCTAACTTTGTGAAAGAGGCGGAAGTTTATTTAGATATTATGGAAAAGACGGCCCAATGGCTCAATCAGCGCGGCCTTTCTTCTGGGGAAGTGAATCTGGTGGGCGTGAGTTATGGTGGGTTTCTTAGCGGCATGATCAAATCGATGGATAGCAAACGAAGTGGTTTAATTTCTGGAATGACAACGTTACTGAGTCCTCCCTTAAAAATGGGGCCGGCGCTTCGAAACATGGATCATGTGCTGTTTCAAACCAGCTCTTTGGGGAAAATGCCCGATTGGGTTTTGGCCCTTGTGAGTTTGCGCTTTTGTGCTCTTCCGCCGCGCCTCTTTGTGGATCCGGTTCAACAAAAATGGGCAAAGGCGATTTTTGGTTACTATGGTTTTCAACGCTCACTTGCTGATAATACCATGCTTATTGATGAACTTTATGGGCTTCAAAAAGTGCCAACGGAGAAAAAAGCGCGAAAGAGGTGGAGGCGACAATTTACCTTTAGTGAATACATTGAAAACTATGCCCAGGAGTTGGGAGAGTTGATGGACTCACCTTATGGTGAGCTTTATTATTGGCTTGATCAAGTGGATGAACGTGAAGTCCAAATTTTTGCCTCATTGGATGATCCGCTCAACGATGAAATTCAATGGCCTAATCGCTCCCATGCTTTTTTAATTGAATACGGTGGCCATTATGGACTTCGGGCATTCAAGTTTTTTGATGAGTTCTTGTTTTCGATTTTTTAAACGCGGTTGATTTTGCTCAATTATCTTTGTGAATTATCTTTGTGATTTATCTTTGCTCGTATTTGATTAGGCGTTTTTTTCCATTAACGTCTTTATAGCGAGTAGAAATTTGATCAAAAATATTTCCGCTTTTTCTGCCTAACGAGGCCGTACCACGGGCGTATTTTTGGGTTTTACTTCCGCCCTTATTTTTGCCCATTAATGCGGCGAGGGGATTACCTTTGCTTCTCCTTTTACTGCTTCCGCTGCCAACGCCCTGGCCGCCACTAAAGCTTAAGCGAGAGCTATCGTTATCATTGAATTTCATTTTTCGGTTATTTCCAACGGCACTAGTTGAAGGGGCCGCTGCGCCACCGCCTCCACCTTGGGCAGGCCCCGTCGAGGCAGAACCTCCGCCACCGCCACCGCCGCCGCCTTGGGAAATGGAGCCGCCGCTGACAATTTTTGCGGCGCGAGGCCCGCTCACACCGCCACTTCCACTTCGATCAGTAGAAGTCGAGCTTGAAATACTATCAGCGATATCATCTGGTGATTCTGTGCCTGTGACAGCAGTTGAGTCTGTGGCCTCTTCATCGGCGTTAAGAACGCCATCAGTTGTCCCGCGAACAGTTGTCCCAGTATTAATTGTTGGGTTAACCATGCTCAGTCCGGTGTTAAATCCAGCGCTTCGACATTCATCACTTTCTGGATTTTCAGCGCAAGGCCCAACTTTCAAGTCGGTAAAAAAGTCAGGTGTTTCAGTTGCTTCAGTCGCTTCATCCACATCATTAATGGCCTTCTCTAAAAGCTCCATATTATTTCTTGCCATTTGTCCTTCCGCTACTTTTGCTCCCGTTTCGGCAAGCGCCGCCACGGCCATTCCTTTTGCTTTTCGCTGATTGTCCACATTAGTGTACAACGTCACATTCATCAACGCTTTTTGGCAATTTGTCACATTATGTGGGTTTTGTGGGTAGGTATCTTTAAATTTTTCACTACCATTGATCGTGGTAGAGTCACCAATTTTTAGATAAGGAGCATGCGTTGGGTTCTGACCCACGTAACCTTGATTCATTTTCTCCGAGCATTCAGTCATTACTTCCTCTCTCGTGAAAAACTCGTAAAGCCCATAACCGGTAAGTAGGCTGGCCCGTAATCCGAGTGCGGCGGTGGCGACATCAGCGGCAGTTTTTTGTCCTTCGATAACACGCAGCTGTTGGCGCATTACATTTGCTGGGTCATTCGGGTCAGAATTCATCTGCGCCTCAAACGTTGCGTTTTGGGTGATCATTTGAGACGCCGTCTGTTCACCAACGCGTAAAATTTCGGTGTAATTATAAAACCCAACAAACTCCGTGCACTTATCATAATCGAGCGCCTCTGCACCGGCATCCACACACGTAATTGAGTTATCAAATGTCGATACATTCGGCTGAGTGATGTAATTTTTTTCATTGGATTTGTAACGCCCATTAGTGATGAGCATAATGGCGACACAATCTTTTATTTCATTGGAGGTCGCCTGATATGTATCACGAATGGCCATTGAAATAGTACTGTTCGCAGCGGCTTCTTCTGGTGAGGTCATAAAATCAGAGATTTGTGGTGATGGTGGTGTTCCAGAGGGGTTACCAAATAAGGTATGAAGTGCTGCGAGTTCTGGTTCTGGTTCTGGTTCCCCATCATCTGGCAATTTTTTTAACTCATCTTTAGTTAACGTTTCTGGGGATGAGCCATAAGCCTTATCGCATAACACCTGCCACTCTTGATTAACCTCTATTGCTCTATTTTGATCCGGTGCCGCTTCACATTTCGTAGAGAACAATTTTATTATTCCGGTATCTGGGTCATTGTTTTCAGCTTTAAGTTCCTTCAATTTTTTTTGGAGTTTAAAATATGCAGGAGAAAAAATATAATCAGCTTTAATTACAAAATCGTCTTTTAAAGAGAAATTTAGTTCACCATTATTGGTATTAACAAAATCTTCTCGCACATCTTTCCAGTTGGTTGCCTGTTCTGCGTTGACTAGTTTCATGCACTTGTTAACGGCGATGGAGTCGGTTTGAAGTTTTCCCTCCATTGTTGGTTCGGTGAGGCGAAGGCGTTGAAGCGCTTGAATTTCAGTAGTTAACAAACCGTGGGCATGACAAGCTTTACTTAGTAGGTTATTAATATGTTTGAACGAATTTATTCGATAAGGCTCACCGCCATCACTTTTATCAACCACTGCACACACACCAATATTCTTTGCTCCAATTTTTTTGGATGCCTTTTCAAAGGTATCGATACCATCACCATCCGCAAACGAAGTCGTTGAAAAAAATGTGAGTAGTGAAATAATAAAAATTTGTTTTTTCATTGTTTTTTCTTATCGGTTGTTTCGGCGCAAAAGATAAGTTTTTCACTAGTTTAAATGCGGACATGGGGATGAGGAGAAAAAAAGCAATTTTGATGAAATATTAACTAGTTAATAAAAATTTGCTGGATTTAAGGTGCGTATTTTTTCTGGCAGTTGAAGTATATGTGGTTAAAAAAATGATGGTTGTGATGATGACGATTAAAATAAAAGACGCCCGCATTACTGCGGGCGCCTGATATTTAAGTGGTGACCAATATAAGTAGGGGACGTTTGTTTAAATTGAGCACCATCTTAAAACTTATTTGTTTGGCCGAATAGTTAATATTAGTGAGAAGTTCTTCCCCCCTTCTCGTTATGTACTGATAATCTAGCAATGCTGATGCCATGTTTTACAGGTGAAAAACAATTAGTTAGGTGTTAAGTGAGGTGTATAGTGTCTAACATTTTGGCACCCCTGTTAGAAAACCAAGCAACTTTCTGGGGATTTAGAGCACTAGCTCTGGCCAAGGGATTGCTAATTTGTCCCCTATGCGGACGTTTAATTTTAAAAATAATAAAATCATCTCCTTTTTTACGACTCTATGTATTTTGTTTAGCTTATCGCTCACCGATATGGTTCACGTGTCGCACCCGAGAGGTACCTCTTCTTTAGAAGGTCTATTACAAGGAGTGAGCAGGCATGAAAAAGATGCTTGTTTTGAGGAGCTGACTTGCGACGATAAAATTATTCTCGCGCAGCTGATGCAGCAAGCTCAACAGTTACCGAAAAAATCATCGGCGCGAACGGCGTTAATTATTCTGGGAAGTGAATTAAAAAAGCTCGCTAAGGATAATTATCAATTAGAGCGCATTTCGATTGCGCTTAAGGCATCTCTTTTAAAGTTGAGTTTTCGGGAAAACCCGGATGATGTCCGAGAGTTGGCAAGAAAGCTTGAGTCTTCTCAGGAGCTTCACTCATATTTACAAAATTACCTAGCAAGTATTGAAGCGTTTTATGAAGTAATTAAAAAAATTAAAAAGAATCCGGTGGATTCCTATCTTTTGTACGCGCTGGCCGATAAAGAAAATTGGCAGGCAAAAACGCTGGCGCTTTTTGTTGATGTGCCAAACTTTAATAAAACGCCGCTTGGAGCAAGTCTTGAGTGGGTGCATACGGCCAGAGGTGATTTAATCACTCAATTTGAAAAAACCCTTGTTGATCTTGAAATAGAAGAGCGACATAGAGAGCGCTCTAGCTCGCTTTTGCGCCGACAGTTGCAAGATCAAATAGAGCAAACGGAGCAGGCCGTGATAGCGGCCGAGCGAACAGTGTTAGGCCAGGCGAATTCCGCTAAAAAAATCTACCAAGCAGTGCTTAGCTCGACCATTGTTCTCGCCACCTGGGGAACGGCAGGCCCTTTAGTTTTTAGTGTTAACGGAGCTGGACTTTTTCTCGCCGCCGATAGTGCGATTGATCTAAGTGAGAGTCTCATTGATGCCTATAGCGAAGGGGGCAACGGAGATTTTTACTGCTCTTACGCCCGAAATAATCTCGCCAACTATGAATTAGAAAATGTTTTTATTAATGGGGCCATCGGTGGTGGCATGGCATTTGTGGCCACAGGTCTTCTTTCAACTATGCTTAAGTCCACAACAAAATGGGTGAAGGCCTCAGGCGCTCTTTTGGCCGGCGGCGCTTTTATTTACGGTGC
>JAURQB010000093.1 GCA_030836365.1 Bdellovibrionota bacterium
ATTTATTCTTTTTTTAGACTTATTTTTGTATCAATATGGCTGAAAATATGGTATTAGTCGAACTGATCGAAGTTTTCAATTAGTTTCTAGGTTTTCTTTTCTAAGTTATGTCAATTAAGTAATCGTCAAATTTCATCCAAAAAAATAACCGTGATTTACTGCTTTATAGCAAATAGTTCACACCATTGCCATACAAGTATTTTTGCTGGTATGGAACTCAGAAATATCAAAGGAGATAAAATGAGTAACAAAATTTATGTAGGTAATCTATCTTTTAGACTTGAAGAAAGAGATCTTCAATCAGCTTTCGAGCAGTTTGGATCAGTCACTTCTTGTAAAATTATTACAGATAGAGAAACAGGAAGAAGTAAAGGGTTTGCATTCGTTGAAATGAGTACAGCTGACGAAGCAAGAGAAGCAATCTCAAGCTTAGACGGTAGCGAACTTGAGGGGCGTCCACTTCGAGTTAACGAAGCAAAGCCTCAGGAAAAAAGAGAAAGAAATCGTTGGTAGTGAGATAGAAGGTAATCTTCAATCATTATCACGAAAAACTTTTCAAAACTCAAAAAACCTTCATCCACGAGTTCATTCCAAGCTTGTGGATAAGGTTTTGGGTTTTAAAACGCCAAAGATTGAAAACAAACTTTTGCGAAAGTTTAGTGCTTATGATCATTACGTTTTAGGTACTAAGCGAAAACGACATTTCGAAGGAACCCAAGCCTGGATTGGTCTTCATCCGCAGATATTACAAACTCCTTATGTTGATATTTTAGAGGCATTAGATTTTCTCAAATCACAAGATATAAAGACAATCACCGATATCGGTGCTGGGTACGGCCGAGTTGGTTTTGTTTCCAGTGTATTATTTCCGGATGCAGTTTTTACTGGATATGAAATTGTGAAAGAGCGACAAGTTGAAGGCGAGCGAGTTTTTAAGAAGAATGGTATTAACTCCGCGGGAATAATTCTTCAAAATGTTCTGGATCCAGTATTTGATATACCAGCAGCTGATGTTTATTTTATTTATGATTTCAGTGAAAAGGAAGACATCACAGAGGTATTACTAAAAATAGGAAAGAGTAATAAATCAAAAAAAATACTAATTGCACAAGGTGACCGAGTGTCAGCATTAATGTCTAAAACCTTTAGTCACTCATGGAGAAAATTAAAATCCATGAAAAAATCAGGGCTAACGATTTATCAGTCTAACTCAGACAATTACGAGACTACTGAGGTCAAAAAAATTTAGGTATCCTGATGGTGTATTGTCTTCGCTTGATCAAACCGGGCAGCGAATATGGCAAAATGATACTGAAAATATCTATCCTTATTTATTTGTTGGGATAATGCATGGCACCTTTCTACCTTTCTATTTCTTAAGTGCTCCGTTCACTCGGACGACAAAACCACTGGAGAGCATTACCCAGTTATGAGAAGTATCCTCATCGAACTGGTAGGATCTAAGAGATATTGGGTAATCGTTGATTTTTGTTTTTGCGTAATAGATCTGCTTATTAATAAACTTAAAAGAAAAATCATGGAAGGTAACTGATTCTCCTGTATCTAAGCGTTCAATTATCGTCGTTGTTGCAAGTAAGGCCTTATACTCGAACCCTCCTTGAATTTCGGTGCACTTTAGATATTTTTTATTATGATTAATTGTATATCTATAATCTCGACCCTTGTCTTTGAGGTCAAAGGAAAATGATGAGGGAATAATCTTAAGAGCTGAATTGCAGTCAAAGTTATCATTTGCGATAACTTTTGTTGCTAACAATATTGCCAAAATTAAGACGATTAAACGCATGAACTACTCCCTGAAAAACGTTGAATAGAGATTAGCGAATATATTTAGGTCTTAGAAGAAGATTACAGAGGGGGTAAAATTTCTAACTCTGCTATTATTTAAAATATTGCTTATCTTTTTATATGTTCAATTCCAAGCCCCTGGTTTTGAAACTCTTTTTTTAGGTAAAGCTCCTCAATTGCACGGCCAGAATTACTTTCAGATAATTTGTTAGAAAACTTGATGACTCCACAGATATCATCTTGAAACTGTCCAAATGCATGGCCAGTAAAGTTTTCAAGAGTGATGTGTTGAGCGATTACTTTGCTCTTTTTTCCAAATCCCTCTGCCAGAATCGATAAAGCGAGATCGGAAATTTCAACTGGTTTTGATTCACTGATGATTTTATTTGCATATTTAATATTTTCTTCTTCAATCGGAACAATTTCGATACTAAAGTTTTTTAAGGTATACCCATAAGGGCAATGAAGACAGTTAGTTCTGCAGCATGCCCCTCTATTAAGAAGATAGGTCGAGGTATAAACATCCTCTCCGGCATCATTTGTATATGTTAATTTAGTTTTTTCATCGCTCATTTCCATTCAATAGTACTATAAAAAAATTAAGGTGCCATGCTCTTTTTTTCCAAGGGGCATGGCACCTATAATTTTAAAATCTCATTTACCAAGTTATTCGCGTTAACTCGTCCTCCAACGGCCATACCTTTTAGCGCAGACAAGCTTTCACTTGATTTAATTATGAAGTCCTTTACCTCAGTGGGAGTTAACTCTGGATAAATAGATAAGGCGAGCCCGGCAATTCCGGCCACAATCGGAGCGGCCATTGATGTTCCCGACTTCCTTCTATATTTTCCGTTAAACCAAGTTGAGTAAATGTTTTGGCCGGGAGCAAATACATCAACCATGGTTTTTCCATAATTTGAGAACGTAGCTTTTGACCCGCGTCCCATGGTTGCTCCAACGCTCATGTTACCAGGAATATCATAGCTGGCCGGGTAGATCGGAAATCGGTCAGAGTTGTTACCACTATTACCGGCTGCGTTGACAATAAATATACCTTTCTCAGATGCTATTTTTAAAAGATCAAATAAGATGCTTTCAGCTGGTGCTCCTCCCCATGAATTAGACATAATGTCTGCGCCGTGCTCTATCGCGTAGTCGATGGCCTCCAACGCCGCATCCATTGTTCCCGCTCCACCTGTGCTGAATTTTAAGCTCATTATTTTAACTTGCCCCATAACACCTTTTATACCACCGTTTCCGTGGACTGCGCCGATGATCCCTGCGCAATGCGACCCATGGCCATCCTCATCGATAGGATCATTGTCCTGATTGATAAAATCATACCCAAAAATATCATCGACATATCCATTTCCATCGTCATCGATGCCTGGTAATCCATTTTTTTCTTGTTGGTTCTGCCAAATATTGTCCTGTAGGTCCGGATTGTTATAATCAACACCTGTATCAATCAGGGCAATTTTAATCGCATCAGAGCCTGTTGTTACATCCCATGCTTTTTTAGCATCAATATCTTCACCTTTTACTCCTGGAACAATAACCGTCGTTCTGGAATTTAAGCCTGTATTTTCTAGGTGCCATTGCTTATTGAAAAGAGGGTCCTGTGAGTCATTTGTCTTAAGAAGTTGTAATGATATATTTTCTTCGATTCTAAGAATTTTTTTGTTGGCCGTTACTGATTGTAGTTCTTCAAGCGTACCAGAGTATTTGAGCAAAGGTATGTTTTTTGTTCGAAGGGGGCTAAATCCTCTTACCTCCGAAAAGTCCTTTATGTTCTCAACTTGTACAATAAATTCTTTTGCTTCTGATGAGAGTGAATAGATAAGTGATACTAGTATAAAAATATTTTTCATAAGAATTTTTCCCCCCAAAAAAAAATTGTCTTCTCGTTGCTGCGATAAAGCAAACAAAAGAATGTAAAAAGTGCCATGCTCCTTGGTAAAAAAGAGCATGGCACCTGTAAAGAAAGGCATAAAATAATAGGTGTCACATCTGATATATCTGGTTAGACTTAGTGATCAATTAATTTTGTAACTGAGAGGAATTTATGAAAGCATTATTTGTTGCCCTTTGTTTTGCCTTATCAACATCGGTTTTTGCTGCGCAAGCGAAAAACTTAAGTAAAACCATAAAAGTTAAAATGGAAACGAATTACGGTGATATCGTTCTTGAGCTTAACCAGGAGAAGGCGCCAATCACGGTAAGTAACTTTTTAAAATACACAGAAAATAAATTTTACGACGGGACGATTTTTCACCGTGTGATCAACAACTTTATGATTCAAGGTGGAGGGCTAACGCCGGATATGCAAAAGAAAACCACGCTTTCTGAAATTAAAAACGAAGCGGACAATGGACTAAAAAACCATGTTGGAACAATCGCCATGGCGAGAACAAATATGGTTGATAGCGCGACGTCGCAATTTTTTATCAACGTCAATGATAACGATTTTCTTAATCACAGAGGAAAAAATCCAAGTGAATATGGATACACGGTTTTTGGAAAAGTGACGGAGGGGATGACTGTTGTGAATAGAATTAAAACGGCAGCGACAACCTCAAAGGGTGGCCGGCAGAACGTTCCGACCGAACCAATTATCATCAAAAAAGTAACTCGACTCTAAAATACCCCACCCGCCAAAAGGTACCGCGTACCTTTTGGCGGGGGCTTGCGTAAGTCGTCAAAAACAAGTTCTGTTAGCGTGAATAAATTGCTCTTTCTTTCATATGATCTTGATCTAAGTTCCTAGAAATACTATGTTGCGCTAATGAGATATTTCTTTGTCGTTCTTACATTTCTGTCTGTTATTGCATCCAATGGGTATGCGAAAAGTCTCTCCTACGCGCAGTGGATATCTAATGAAAAAGCACTCCTGCCATCGTACATCACAATTGATTTTCCTACTTTTAATTTACAAGTCGATGAGGTCGATCAAAAGGAACTATCCTTAACAAGTGATCCGAACCGTCGAAATCAATACATAAATGAAAGTTATGCAGTTATCGCCAAAGAGTTGAATCAATGTCTTAAGACAAACAATGCGAACTGGTTTCACTTTGCAGCTTGGGCCTCAAAAAGTGCCGGGGAAGTCATTAGTGGGAAAAAGTTTGAAGATCTAAAAGGGAGCGAGCGCGGCCTGATGCGGGCGTTTGGTAACTGGAAAAAAATTTACAACGAAGAAAAACAAATAGAAATATTCGCTTCCACTAACGCATTGATTGCGATGGAGATGATTCCGGTGGGGAACTTGTTTCTTCAATTATTTTGCCACGGCGAGGTGAATTCTTTTGATCAATTGGAAAAATACTTTACGCCTTTAACTTCTACGGAGAAGTTTTTATACAAGGCATTTGAAAACTATCATCAAATTATTCACGAAAAAAGTGAGAGAAAAAAACAAGAGCTTCTTCTTCTCGCTTCACTTTACCAACTGAATGCGGAGC
>JAURQB010000094.1 GCA_030836365.1 Bdellovibrionota bacterium
GCGGTGGAGATTAGGATTAAAAATAAAAATATTATTTTCATATCTTTTCTAACTCCGTTTTTAATCTTTCTAGGCTCGCCGTTATATTTTTTTCGATGACATAATTAGAAAATGGGACATATTTTAATTTTTTGACTGCCGAATTCTTTAAAAATGTTTCTGCTTTAATATTTATCTTTTTACTTTTTGGATCTAGGGAAATATCTATCTCAGAGAAGACAAAAACATTGTCGTAATGATCGGAGACAATTTTGTATTTGTGGGTTCCTGTTTTCTTAATGGTGATATTATTTTTTATATCGACTGATAGACCTGAAACACTGATATGCTTATTTGAAACGAATTTGTTTTTTTGACTTGTGGGTGAAATAGAAGACCCCAACACTTTAGCAAGAACTTCTGGAGAATGAATAGCATCATCAAAATCTTGAGTGGTGATTGATGGTACGATAAGAGTTTCACTGACCCTAACCATTTTTCCGATTCTGCAATTTTGAATTGCTAATGCCTTGCTTTCTCCATTTCTTTCAATACAAGTTTCTCGGATTAATCGTGATTGTTCTTGGCAGGCATTTAGACTATAACGTTCATTACAAGTTCTAAAGTTAGAATCCATTAATTGTTCAAACTCACTTAGTGCATTAATCTCTGGGGTTATTGGGCCATGGCAAGGCATTCCAATAGAGCAGTCAGCTGATGCTAAGATCGGATACAATAAATTAAATATGCTTAGTATGATAATTTTCATGATCTCTTCCATAATGAGAACTGAGCATGAATGATGCCAATAGGGGGTATCTAAGTGATTGAAATTATTTTAAGCGTAATGTTTATTGTTGCTAGATTTTGTCTATAGGTGCAGGGGATGCATATATTTTATACAGCTAAACCGCATAATTTTTCTTCTTTACTTGTAATCTCTTTGATTAGGCATAAATTTTACTTAATCAAGTTCGCTCATGAGATTTTCAAAAAAAGATTTTTTGTATTCCTCTGCTTGATCTGGTGTGAGGTGACCGAAAGTTGTTCGATCTTGTTCAATAAAGCTATCTTTAGGAAGCTCAAAGAGGAATCGTGATTTATGGCGAGGTATATTCTTACCGTAAAGTTTTCGCTCTTTACAATAAGTCATAATTAACTCCTCCTTCGCTCTGGTCATCCCCACATAGCAAAGTCTGAGTTCTTCATTTAAGTTAGCGCCCTCGGCAATTGATTTTTTATGAGGCAATGTTTCTTCCTCTACGCCGACGAGATAAACTTTCTCAAACTCCAGACCTTTTGAGGAGTGAAGGGTCATCAGTGTCACCTCATTTTTCCTGACGCCATCGTCTTCTTCATCATTTTTATCTTGTGAGTCTTGAAGCAGAAGTCGCTCAATAAATCCTTTGAGTGCCGTTTTTTCTGAGTGGTATTGAGAGAAACGCTCAGCACTTCCTATTAATTGGGCAACGTCATTTTTTTTCACTTCGGCCAGTTTTGGGTTTTCATCATACTGCTCATCAATGAATGTGTTGTACTCAATATCATCAATTAGTTTGCCCAACGAAGCGGGAAGAGAATTTGCCTGAAAGAACTGTTGAATTTCCTCAATAAACTGAATGAAGCGCCTGATTTTTGGTTCCCGTGGCCCTGCGGTTTCCGGGTGATCTTTCATCGCCTGAAATAACGTGATTTCTTTTTCTTCTCTGAGGGCGATGAATTTTTTTAACGTGGCCGATCCAATTCCTCGGTGAGGGATATTAATAATTCTTCTGAGGGCAATTTCATCACTGGTATTATGAATGGTGCACAAATAAGCAATCAGGTCTTTAATTTCTTTTTTATCAAAAAACTTTTGCCCACCAATAATCGTGTAGGGGACATCACTCAACCGAAGCTGCTCTTCTAAAGGAGGGGCTTGTGTTTTAGAGCGATAAAGAATGGCAATGTCACCAAGATGTCCGCCATATGATTGATGTTGGACAATATCTTCGATGATCACTTCACTCTCATGATCAGTGTTACCCATGGCCCAAAGCAGGGGTTTTTTATCACTGGGAGTGGTCGAAAAAAGATTTTTTTCCATGCGCTCAGAGTTCTTTTTAATCACTTCATTGGCCAGAGAGATTATCGGTGTCGTGGATCTGTAGTTTTGCTCAAGCTTGATGACTTTCGCGCCCGGGAACTGTTTTTCAAAACTTAAAATATTTGTCACATCAGCGCCTCTAAAAGCATAAATACTTTGATCATCATCACCGACCACACAAAGGTTATTGTGAGAAGTGGTGAGGGCCGTGACAACCTCAAACTGAAGTGCATTTGTATCTTGATACTCATCAATCATGATGTATTTATATTTCTCACTAAACTCAGCTTTGAGTTCAGGAAATTCGCGAAATAATCGAACGGTTAAAAATAAAATGTCATCAAAATCAATGGCATTATAAAAGCGTAACTTTTCTTGGTAATAATTATAGACGTACTCAGTCACTAGGTCGTACGGAGCTTCCGGATCAAAGTACGGTGTTTCCGGATATTCACTTTCGCTGATGCCTCTATTTTTGAGAAACCCGATTTTGGAGAGAATAATTTTTCGGTCATAGTTTTCTTTATCGGCGCGATAATTTTTTAAGGCCTCTCTAATAATTGCGAGCTGATCATTGGTATCATAGATATTAAAATTTTTAAGATACCCAAGATGATCAATTTTTTGGCGAAGAATTTTAACTCCAAGACTGTGAAAAGTAGTGAGTGTGATTCCTCTTGCCTGACGTTTGCCAAGCAGGCCTAGTACGCGGTCGCGCATTTCTTTGGCGGCCTTATTGGTAAAACTTACCCCTAAAATTTCTTTCGGATTAATTCCGAGATTGCTCACCATATGGGCAATTCGGTAGGTAACTGTTCTTGTTTTTCCACTACCTGCGCCGGCAAGTATAAGGACAGGGCCTTCCACTGCTTCAGCCGCTTTTCGTTGGGGTTCATTTAGGCCAGAGAGAAAAAACAAGTTACTATCCTAGAGTTGAGGTCTATCGAGATCGATGGACAAATATGACATAAAAATTTTAAGAGTTACAAACTGTTTTGTAGAAAAATTGGCCAATAGAATTGTTGTGTAGCAGTAATTTTAGTGATTTAGCTAGTATTGATCGTGAAATTAATATTCACCTTTGATATTTTTCTCCACGGTGTATTAAAAGATTGATAACTCAAACGCTTAACTAATTCCTACATGATGCGCCAAAGGGGTGAGCAGATGAAATACAGCTTATTTTTTATTTTCTTGATGATTCTTAGTTTTTCTAGTTTTAGTGAATCCATTGATCTGCGAAACGTTAATGTGCAAGAAAATATAGAATTACCGGAAGTTGTTGAGGGCGATCTGAATCTTTCGGGAATCTTTAGTTTAAACGAGTTTATTTTTCCTCAAGAAGTTCAAGGCGATTTGTTCCTGAGTGGGCTTTTTAAAGTCAATTTTGTTTTTATGCCGGAAAAGTTGATGGGTAGTATTTATGCGGAAACTTTGGAGTCAGCCTATGAGATGACTCTTCCCGCGCTTATATCTGGTGATATTTCATTTGACCGGCTAACAGCTGTTAACGAATTAATTTTTCCAATGATGATGCAAGGTGCGGTTTATATGCCGAGGCTTTTGACATTTGATCGCCTTCAAATGCCGTTAGTTGTCGGTGGTGATTTAAGACTTGATAGCATCGAATCGGCCATGAATATTGTATTACCACACACAGTGAAAAAAGCGCTATACTTAAATAGCTTGAAAGCTTTTGCCGGTGTGACTCTTCCTCATACCGTTGATGGTGACCTGCATCTAGAGTCAATCGAATCACTTAATGGAGCGGTTTTACCTTCAACCTTAGGCGGTGATCTTTATTTATCAAGTTTAACCCTTGAACAATTCGACACGTCTTTGCTACCAGAAAATTTTAAAGGGCTTGTCTTTCTAAAAGATGGTGGGCATTCGTTAAGGCGGCCTCAACCTGAAGAAGCAAGCGATCAGTAATTTGCCAATTTTTTTTTAATTCTCTGAACTTTTTGTGAGTTTGGGCCTGTAAAAATGGCACAACTTCGCTAAATTAAGGCGTTTTATTTTTATGACAAACGCTCTCCTGATGGGAGGGATTATAATCCTGGAGTTCCCCATGAAATTAGATAAAGATCAGAAAAAGAATCTCTATGACTCAATGCTTGAGCTGATTCGCGTTACATCTACGCAGATTCCTGAGGATGTTCAAAAAGAAGTACTCAAAGCGCTGAAGCGTGAGAAGAAAAATACCACCGCCAAATACGCGATGGAAATCATTGATAAAAATATTGAACTAGCGAAATCTAAGTCTCAGCCCCTCTGCCAAGATACGGGAACGGTTCTTGTGTATGTGGATCACCCTGTTGGATTTAATCAAGGGGAGTTCACGAAGATTTTTGAAAAGGCCGTCGTGGATGCGACAAAAAAGGGCTACCTCAGACAAAACTCGGTGGACACGCTCACCGGAAAAAATGATTCCATGAATTTAGGGCCTGGGCATCCGAGCATTCATTTTCATGAGCACAAGAAAAAATCTCTTGAAGTAAAGATGATGCTCAAAGGCGGCGGATGCGAAAACGTAGGTGCTCAATACTCCCTACCAAACGTTGCCCTTGAAGCGGGACGAGATTTAGATGGTGTGAGAAAAGTTATTTTAGACGCCGTTGTTAAAGCGCAAGGAAAAGGCTGCGGCCCTGGAGTTTTAGGCGTTACCATTGGGGGGGATCGTGGTTCGGGCTACATTGCTTCCAAAGAGCAACTTCTTCGCACGCTTGATGACAAAAACGATATTCCAGCGCTGAAAAAATTAGAAAAAGATATTGTGGAAACCAGTAATCGCCTCGGAATTGGGCCTATGGGCTTTGGTGGAAAAACCACGCTTCTTGGTTGTAAAATTTCTGCACTTAATCGTTTACCGGCCAGTTACTTTGTCAGTATTAGCTACATGTGCTGGGCGTTTAGGCGTCAAGGAGTCACGCTAACAGGAAAACAAAAAATTTCGAAGTGGCTTTATTAGTAAGTTAAAAAATGAAAAGAAATTTGATGAAAGGATAAAAAAACAAATGAAAAAACTAAACTATCCATTTGATGAAAAACAAATACGCGCTCTAAAAGTGGGGGACATGGTGATGATCTCCGGGAAACTTTTTACCGGTCGAGATGCCGTTCATAAATATTTACACGAAGGCGGCAAGTCGCCAGTTAATTTTAAAAACCAAATCATTTATCACTGTGGCCCCGTCGTTTTAGAAAAAGGTGGCAAGTATGAAGTCATGGCCGCAGGCCCAACCACAAGTATTCGAGAAGAGCCCTATCAGTGGGAAGTGATGCGCGATCATGGAATTGTCGGCGTGATTGGAAAAGGGGGCATGGGCCCTAAAACCCTTGAAGGCTGTCGCAAATATGGCTGTGTTTATTTTCACGCCATTGGTGGAGCCGCCCAAGTTCTCGCAGAAAAAATTAAAAGCGTGGATGATGTTTACTTAAAAGAAAAATTTGGCTCCCCTGAGGCGATTTGGGAATTAACAGTGGAAGATTTTCCCGTTGTTGTGACCATGGATTCTCATGGAGGCTCGCTTCACTCAGTTGTTGAAGGAGAGTCCACAAAAGCTCTCGCCAGTGAATTAAAGAAGAAAAAATCAACAGCAAAAAAGAAATAGGAAATTATATGACTAAGTATCTTGTCACTTCTGCACTACCGTACGCCAATGGCCCTCTTCACTTTGGCCACCTTGCTGGCGTGTATATTCCAGCAGATATTTATACGAGACACCGTAAGCTTCAAGGGGAGCGCGCGATTCACATCTGTGGAAGCGATGAGCATGGGGTAGCGATTATGCTCAACGCCCAGAAAGCAAAAGTTCCTTACAAAGAATATGTCGATGGTTGGCACAAAGAGCATAAGGCGCTTTTTGATGCCTTTAATATTCACTTTGAATACTTTGGCCAAACTAGTGCGGACTATCACGCAGAAGAAGTGCTGCCCTGGTTTAAAGCGCTTCATGAAAAAGGGATGATTGAGCCGCGAGATGGACAGCAGCTTCAGTGCAATGATTGTCACAATCATTTACCGGATCGTTTTGTCGGTGGTGAATGTTACGAGTGTCATTATCCAAATGCTCGTGGAGATGAGTGCCCAAATTGTGGGATCATTATTGATAGCGTGAAGTTGATCAATCCTGTGTGCCAAATTTGCGAGAGCACGAACATCAAAGAAGTAACCGTCACGCAATATTATCTTACCCTTTCAAAAGCGCATGAAAAATATCGAAGTTGGCTAGGGGCAAAGATTCCTGATTTTAGAAAAACAGTAGGCAATTACGTGGATAGTCTCACTAAAGAAGGGCTTCATGACCGAGCGATCAGTCGTGACCTGGATTGGGGAATCGACGTCCCGCTGGCCGAAGCAGTGGGGAAAAAACTCTACGTGTGGTTTGATGCTCCGATTGGTTATGTTTCTAATACAAAGCAGTGGCTAAAAGAAACCGGCGCGAGTGAGGATTATAAAACTGATTGGTGGACCAATCCAGAGACGAAAATTGAGCACTTCATTGGAAAAGATAATATTATTTTTCATTGTATTATTTTTCCGGTGATGAGCATGATGAGTGAGCAGGTTAACGTCTGCACCGATGTGCCAGCAAACCAGTACCTGAACTTAGAAGGAAAGCAATTTTCGAAAAGTGCGGGTTGGTATGTGGACGCCAATGATGCGGTCTCTAAGTTTGGAAGTGACGCTCTCAGATATTACCTAACGGCGATTTCTCCAGAGGGAAGTGACAGCAGTTTTACGTGGGATGGTTTTCAGGCGCGACTAAATGGAGAGCTCGCCAACAACATTGGAAATCTTGTAAATCGTTGCCTAAAGTTTTGGAAGAAAAACTGGGGCGAGGGAATGAGTGAAGACGCTCTTATTTCTTATCAAGCAGTGGATAAGGTTCAGGAGCTCACTGAAAAATTAAAAACCGTTCGTGAAAGTTTAGATATCAAAGAAATTAAAAAAGGCCTAGAAGTGGCGATGCAAATGGGCCACATGACCAACGAATATTTCTCTGACCGTGCCCCTTGGGCCACGTTTAAAGAAGACCCAAAAGTGGCCGAGTTAACAATTGCGGAAACCGGTGCGATGATTCTAATTGTCGCTGCGGCCCTTAATCCGTTTCTGCCTGAGCTCTCAAATAATATGTTTGCTCTTTTTGGTGAGGTGAGTGCGGAGTCCGTTGCCAAGATTTATCAAGGTGATGTAGCGGAGATTTATCAAATTTTTACACGCGCTGGTGGAACACCAGTAAAAGCACCAAAAGCACTTGTGCCAAAAATTGAGGATGACGTGATTGCTCAATTAAAAGAAGAGTTAGGAAAACTTAGCTAAAAATTTTCTTCTGCTTAAAAAAGGATCATTTTATGCAACCGATGTGGACACCGAGGAAGTCTGATATTGAGGAAAGTAAACTGTTTGAGTTTCAACAACTCATTGAAGAAAAATATCTTCAAAAGTTTGAATACTTTGAGGCGCTTCATCGCTTTAGTGTCGAGAAAAAAGATGTCTTTTGGCGAGAACTGATTCAGTTTTTTCAGGTTCAGTACACGGGTGAGCTTGGGCCTGAGAATACCGATAATGGTTTTCAGTCTTATGGTTGGTTTCCCCATCTTCAATTAAACTTTGCTCAAAATTTGCTCCATCGTGGCGGAGATGATCAAACGGCGCTTCATTTTTTTCATGAGAGTGGAGCGGATGTAAAAATCTGTTACGCCGATTTAAAAGACAGTACTCAAGCACTTCAGGAAGAAATAAAAAGTATTTTAAAAAAAGGTGATGTGCTGGCGGCGTTTATGCCAAATATTCCGGAGACGGTGGTGGCCATGCTCGCGACGGCCGGACTTGGTGGTGTGTTCACTTCCACCAGTTGCGATTTTGGCGTCGAAGGAGTCGTTGATCGGTTCGGCCAATCAAGGCCAAAGATTCTTGTGGCGGCGGCGGAATATCAATACAACGGAAAAACGATTAATCTCATTTCTAAAATTGAGGAAATAAAAAAGAGTGTTCCTAGTATTGAACAAGTGATTGTGGTGGATTTTCTTGGAAATGCACCTACACATGAATTTACTCGGTGGGAAGATATTCAAGCGTTAGAGAAAAAAGAACCGACTTATCAAGCGATGAATTTTTCAGATCCTCTGTATATTATGTATTCCAGTGGAACGACGGGAAAGCCTAAGTGTATTGTTCACTCGGTTGGCGGGACACTTCTTCAGCATGTCAAAGAGCACGGCCTTCATGGCAATATGAGCGAAAAGAAGACGACGTTCTTTTTTACGACCTGTGGTTGGATGATGTGGAACTGGCTCGTGAGCGGACTTTTCTTTGGTGGAAAAGTGGTTCTTTATGAAGGCTCTCCAGGGTATCCAAGTCTTGGTGAATATTTGAATATTATTAATCGCGCCGGGATTAATTTTTTTGGAACGTCTCCAAAATTCTTAAGAGCACTTGAAGATAGTAAGGCCGATATTCCAGGCCCATTTCCAACACTGGAGAGTGTGATGAGCACCGGTGCGCCGCTGCTTCCTGAACAATATGATTTTATCCATGAAAAAATGAAGAAAACTCATATCGCGTCTATTAGTGGGGGCACAGATATTATTGGGTGCTTTATGCTCGGTAACCCCAACCTGCCGGTCTATCGGGGAGAAATTCAGTGTCTCGGTCTTGGGATGGACGTGGATTCTTGGAGCAGTGAGGGAAAAAGTGTTCGCGGAAGTGAAGGCGAGCTTGTTTGTCAAAGCTCATTTCCTAGTAGGCCGATTTATTTTTTAAATGATGAAAATAATGAGCGTATAAATAGTGCTTACTTTAATCAGTTCCCAGGAGTTTGGCATCACGGAGATTTTATCACCATCACGGAGCGCGGGAGTGTTGTTGTTCACGGCCGAAGTGATGCGACGTTAAATCCTGGTGGTGTTCGGATTGGTACTGCTGAAATTTATCGGCAAACCGAGTTGATTAATTACTTGGATGATAGCATTTGTGTCGGAAAGAGCGTTGACGGGGACGAGCAAGTCATGCTGTTTGTGAAAATGAGTGCCGGTGAAGAGCTCACCGAGGCGCGAATTCAAGAGATTAAGCAAGCGATTAAAGCAGGGACAACGCCTAGGCATGTGCCAAAAGAAGTGATCGCTGTCGGGGACATTCCCTATACGCGAAGTGGAAAAAAAATGGAGCTCGCCGTGACGAGGCTAATTTCGGGAAAAGAACTCACCAATATTGAGGCCGTCTCCAATCCTGAGTGCTTAAAGTATTTCACGTATTGAGTGCTTAAAGCATTTCAAGTATTGAGTGCTTAGAGCATTTCAAGTATTGAGTGCTTAGAGCATTTCAAGTATTGAGTGCGTATCGCATGTCACGTATTGAGTGCGTAGAGCTTAGTTTGTGAGAAAGTAGTTCGCCCAGTTGTGAAGAGCTTTTTGTTGTTTGGTTAACTGGTAAGGATTTTCACACAAAATAATTTCTTTTGCCTTGCCATTTATCTCTATTTTAAATTGAGTTGCCTGGACGCATTTTTTTATTTTTTGCTTTTTCCAATCTGCCTTGAGGAGAGGGGAGTTCACTATTCTTTTAATGATGGGCAGATATTGTCCTTTGACGATGTTTCTTGAGACTCCATTTTGGATAATCTTTCCTTTAAGATTTTTTTCATCTTTCATTGAGAAAAAATATTTGATCTCGGTTTTTTTGGGAACATGAAGACCTTCTCTTTTTACCATAATTGTTATGTTCTGAAGGGAGCCCGCAAAAATAACAGAAGGAAATAAAATCATAAAAATCAATGCTAATTTATTCATGTTCACTTCCTTGGACAACAGGCTGAGTACACTGAGCGGGAAAAACTTCGTCTTGATTA
>JAURQB010000095.1 GCA_030836365.1 Bdellovibrionota bacterium
ACTAAATGCATGGATGGCCAAATTTAGTTGCTCAACACTAAAGCCATATGGATTTACTGCGCTACAACTTTTGAAATCATTCGCACTCAAACAGTCTACGTCAATGCTTAAGATATTAATCCACTTATCATCTTTTATTTTTTTTTGAACAATCTTTTGCAAACTTTCTCCGTTTGGTCTGATTAGATCAATTATCATTTGTCCGTTTTTTAGAGGAGTAAAGTTTTCTCGTGTGTTCGATTCTGTTTGAATACCTATTTGATGAAGGAGAAATTCTTTTTTCGCGCTTAGATCAAATTGTCTAAATGGCGTACCACTATGAGCAAATTGGTCTATTCTCGTGTCTAAGTGAGCATCAATGTTAATAATATTTAAGTTTTGTTGAGGATGATTTTCCTCTATTGCTAAAAGCAGTGGATAGATGTGATCATGGCCCCCACCAAGGTGAATTATTTTTTCTATTTTTTCGGATTTAATAAATCTTAATATCGTCGATGCTTGTTGTTTCTGTGCAAGTTCAAAATTATCTAGCTCTGCTTGCCTATTCGTAACAAGTTCCGATTTAATCCCTGCATTGGAATGTGAGGATTTTTGATATTTTTTTAATTCATTAATTATTACCTTTGGTCCCAGGAATGCGCCTTGCCTGCCACCATTTCTCATTACACCTACATCAGAAGGTGAAGACAGAATTAGTATTTCTGCCACATCTTCATGATCAAAGATAGACCCATTTTTTGTTTTTGATCTAGATATTAATTGTTGTGTGATATCGTCGGATATTGTAGGTGTTTTCATTGTTCAAATTCTCTAAAAAATTTTCATCTGGTTTTTCATTAGATTTGATAAATTTTGACTAGTCAATTGAGAATCAGTACACTTTTTAATGTCGATAATTTCCGTCAAGGAAGGTGGAGTATCCAATGAGTGAGTTTTCAAATACGCAGCAAGATTCAGCTGATTCAAATTCAAAAAATAATTATGTCGCATCAGATATAGATGAAGCGAATACAGTAAATAAAGAGTGGTTTATTCTTCGAAATAATAATCATGTCGGACCTTTTTCTCAAAAGAAAATGCTCGAGTTTTACCACCAGGAGATTATTAATGATTATTCATTAATTTGGAAAGAGGGGTTTGATGATTGGCTTCCTCTTAAAAAAGTTGATCCAATATATCAGGTGGTAAAGCCAGATGAAATTTTAAATATGGCATTACCAGATTTACCAGACCTCAGACTTATCGAAATGGAAGCTCAAATGGAGCTTTCAAAAGAGATTCCACCACCAAAAATAAAAAAGTCTCATGCACTTGATCAAAACAAGAGAGATCAAAAGCTTGATAAGCTTTCTAAAAAGATTGGAGAAACGGTAGATTCATTGAAAGTGGAACCCCGTCAGCATGATGCAATCTACGAATCAAAAATAGATGAAAAAACAGGCACGGTGTCTAATAGTAAACTATTAGAAGTCACGGGAACACGAGTCTCTCTACCTCCTCTACCTTTTGATGATGATTTTGATGATAGTATTTTCGAAAATGAAAATTCAGAATCAAACCTTGAGGTCCCATCAGAAAAAGAAAGTCGACAATTTGTCGAAGAAACCACTCCTGAAATTCTAGATTCTCGTCACAATACAAAGTGGATTTATAATTTCTTAATGGTTGGGCTAGTGGCATTATTTGTGACTATTCCACTTTTTTATATTGTCATCTCCAATAGACCAACTCTTCATACCATTAATAATATGTCTAAAGAGGGCATGCAGCGAATTAATCTTGCAACCTCCGAAATGTATAATGAAAGCGATGTTATTTTTAACATGTCTTTGACTAAAGATAATAAACTTTTTGCAGGGGTAAATCGCTCCGGTCGATTTTTGGTTAAAGGGTTGTTGACTCCTGTTGAGAAGAAAATTGCTGGGTCTTATAATCAGCCAATTGTGATTTCTGGAGAGTCGGTTGGAGGCTTAATAAAGTTTAACTACGAGCAAATAAAATTTAAAAATATTCCAGTTGGTTTGTATCGGGTTAATCTAAATCTCACTGATGGAGGGAACATCGGCAGGATTTATGAGTTTTTTCGTCATTTACCACTTTTCGAAAACATTCATTTTATCAAAAATTATCAAAGAAACTTTTCGATTAATCAGGAAGCTTGGCTTGGGCCTCATAGTATCTTTTTAACTAAAAGATACGTGGAAGATTATCAGCGAGAGGTTTGGGAAAATATCAGTCGTCCTTTTGACGAACTATTTCAACATTACGAAACTCTTCTTTCATTGATGGATCGTTTTAACGAAATCTTTTTTAATGCAACGACTGCCAAAACTTTTGAGCAATCCAAAGTAATTTTTGCCCGTAAATATGGAAGAGAAATCGCACCAATTCTCCAAATGATCGCAACAGAAGGATTAACGGATGAGGCGATAAAGGAGCTCAAACTTCCTGAGGATTTTGATAATATTTATCGCGAGGGTCACTTGTTGGCGCAATCTGTCTCTCGCTCAGTAAGTGCTGCGGCAGGAGACATCGACCTGTTTCTCTCGGTAAAGAAAAATTGGAATCGATTTATTCGGATCGAGCAACGAAATAAACTTAGCAAAAAGTTGATTGATTATCGGAAGAAAATTAATGCGGCTAAGGAATCTCTCGAAGAAAAGGTCGCGGCACTTAAATAAATCTGTTTTTGTCGAAATAAAAATAGGTTTTTTCTTGTATTTTCGGCGAATTATTGGGCGATGCACCTTTCTCTCCAAAGAACATGGCATTAGTATTCAGCAATTCAAAATTTATCATTTTTTCCAGTACTTAGTTGTCTGGAATTATAAGGACGGAGTTATTTAATGAATATCCACGAATATCAAGCTAAAGAGCTGATGAGAAAGTTCGATATCAGCACTCTTAGAGGTAAGGTTGCATTCTCTGTAGACGAAGCAGTAAGTGCGGCGAAAGAACTTGGCGGCAGCATTTGGGTAGTCAAGGCCCAAATTCATGCGGGAGGAAGAGGTAAAGCAGGTGGCGTAAAAATCGCTAAATCTCTAGATGAAGTAAAAGCTCACGCGGAAGATATCCTTGGAAAAACTCTTGTTACTCACCAAACAGGACCTGAAGGTAAAGTGGTAAAAACACTTCTTATCGAAGAGGGTTGTGATATTGATCACGAGTACTATGCTGGGGTTGTCCTAGACCGTGCAACTGGTGCAGTGACATTTATGGGATCTTCTGAAGGTGGCGTTGAAATCGAAAAAGTTGCTGAAGAAACTCCTGATAAAATCATTAAAGTGGCGATTGACCCTGCTGCTGGTTTTACTCCATATGTCGGGAGAAAACTTGCCTACGGTATGGGGATTCCTGCAGAGCAAGTGAAAGGTGCGATGAAGT
>JAURQB010000096.1 GCA_030836365.1 Bdellovibrionota bacterium
CTAGAATTGAGGATAATTTAAATGCCAAATCCAACGAAGGTTCACTTTTTTGGGTCTCAATGGCATAGATTGACTGCCTAGAGACACCTGCCCTCTTCGCTAACTCAGTTTGAGTCATTTTAATTTTTTTCCGATATTGTTTTAGATTGTTTGAAACGCTCATAAATGTAAAGTTTGCATAACATGACTAAAAAGTAAAGAGAATTTAACAAAAAAAACATTGACACAAGACAAAATGGAATTATATTAAGAAGGAAAATCACTAAGGGGTGAAATATGAGCAACAAAGTAAAGAAAAAACTACAAGAGACATTTAAAAGCATTGAGAAAAATTTTCAGACTCTTTCAAATAATAAAGACATCAAAAAAGTTCTAAAAGAAATGCAAAAGCTTAGAGATAAAAGAAGTAAACAAATCGAATCTATGCTCAACCAGCCAATTGAAGACCTTAAAAAAAGCTACAAAAAAGAAGTCAAAGCAATGGAAGACTTTTTTAAGGAAGAAATGAATAAAACAAAGAAAATATTCAACGAGCAACTTAAAGAGCTTGAGAAAATGAAAAAAACTGTTGAAAGCCATATTAAGAGTGCGACAGGCAAAGTGACAAAAAAGAAAACGACAAAGAAAAAAGTAGCAAAGAAAAAGACTGCAGCTAAAAAGAAAGTTACAAAAAAGACAACAAAGAAAAAAGTGGCGAAAAAAACAACGAAGAAAAAAGTTGCAAAAAAAACGACTAAAAAGAAAGTCGCTAAGAAAAAATAATTTTAAAATAATTCGCCAAGAAAAAATAATAAAAAAGCCGTTTCTTATAAACGGCTTTTTTTATTTAAAATATGGATTTTCACCAGATGAATGATTAGTTACATCTACGATCGTTTTAACTTCAGAAAACTTTGCTGTAATAATTTTCTCAATTCCATCTTTTACGGTAACACTGGCCTGGGAGCATCCCTGACATCCTCCTGAAAAAATCACAAAAAGTTGGCCATCTTTTAAATCAATCAGACGCACACTGCCCCCATGAGCGCCAAGAGAAGGTTGAATTTGAAGCTCTATTAGCTCCTGAATCTCTTTACCAACTTTGCTTTCAAGAAATGTTTGATTTGCTTCCCTGGAAAACTTGGTTTCAGATGAAGATTCGCCGGTTGTGCAATATTTAGACGGAATCGATAATCCATTTTTCTTGTGATTTATACGCAATATATTACCGATCGTTTTTCCTAAGATTTGCCAAGGAGAGCTATTTTTCTTCTTACAAATCAAATAGTTCTTATCAACGATAATCTCTAAAATTTCATTCGTTTCAAATAAATCTTTGATAAAGAAATCTTCCATTGGTATTTCTCTAAAGGTAACTTCCTTTGGTGTCATTGGATCAATTGCCAAAGTAAATCGACAATAACTTGAATCATCCAAAGGAGTTGCTAAGATTTCTAAGAGTGAACTCATGATTATACTCCCTATCAACTAAACGCTAAAACTATCACCTGTTGCAGCACTCATTTTCTTGAGTTTTTCAAACTTAAAAATACCAGTGCCATGGCCGTCACTAAAGTTAATCGCTATTCCATAGCGTCCAACTGGCTTAACACCTAATACTTTAATATTCATTGAAACGTCTTCAGACTTAAGAATTTTCTCGCCAGTAACTTCGTCAACACAACTAGCACACGGACAGCTTAGACGAATACTTCTTGCATCAATCTTTGATTGAGACCCATCTAGCCAGTCTATATTAAGCCCAAGGTCATCAACAGAAATTTCTTTTGTTTCAAACTCTTTAGCCTGTTCTTGAGCCTTTATCAGCTCCTTTTCAACAACTGTTGAAAGCTCCATAAACTTTTTTTGATAAAAAGAATCTCTATCATTGGAGTAAGTCGTTTCACCAGAATCGGAATCTGCCAATAACTCTGGATCAATAGGAAGCTGTGAAAGAAGGGGTACTTTAAAGCTTTCTGCGAGCTTAGCTCCTCCGCCTTTTCCAAATACCGGAGTTACATCTTCACATTTTGGACATTTATAGCCACTCATATTTTCGACGACACCAACAATAGGAACATTGACTGTCTCAAACATTTCAAGGCCTTTTTTTGCAATGTCTGCTGCAACTTTCTGTGGAGTTGTCACGATAATCGCACCCGCAAGCTTAGCTTGTTGAGCAAGCGTTAATTGGATGTCACCTGTTCCAGGAGGTAGGTCAATAAAAAGGTAATCTAATTCACCCCATTGTACACCCGTAAGAAATTGTTGAACCGCTTTAATTGCAAGTGGAGCGCGAATAATCAACGCTTTTCCACTAGGGTTCATTAGTCCCATACTAACAAATTTAACTCCGTCTTTTTCGACGGGAACAATAATATTACCATTTCCTTTAGGGGCTTGATGAGAGCCCATCATCCCTGGCTGACAAGGTCCATATAAATCAGCATCTAGTAGGCCAACTTTTTTGCCTTGCGCGGCGAACGCCTTTGCTAAGTTAGTTGCTACTGTTGACTTTCCAACTCCACCCTTTCCACTACCAATGGCCAGGATGTTTTTAATTTCATCAATACCTGTTTTAATCGACATAGTTCCATGCTCCAGAGAATGTTATTAACACAACTATCTAACCCAATATGCCATAATCGGCCAGACATTCTCCTAAACAGGGCCTAGAATTAGGCCACTAATTTACTGGAATATGATAAATGAACGTATTTTTTCGAGGCTTAGCAGCAATATTACCTATTACCGGAACATTATACTTAATCTATTGGTTAGTTATCAGTATTGAGCGAGCATCAAATGGAGTAATATTGAGTATCTTGGGACCTAAAGCAAGTATCCCTGGTCTTGGAATTGTCTTAACTTTTTTAGTAATCTACTTAACAGGGCTTCTTCTAGGCCTAGTTCCTTTCCAGCACTTAGTGAATAAAATTCAAGCACCATTTAGAAATATTCCCTTGGTAAAGAGTATCTATTCCGCCTTAGAGGACCTTTTGCAATTCTTCGACAAAAGCAAAGACAATAACCAAGGGAGGGTTGTCCAAGTTCAAGTCGGCGGAGAAAATGGAATATCGCTAATGGGACTTCTCACCTCAACCAGTTCGTCGATTACCTCAGAGAGTAAGTATGCTGTCTATGTGCCGGTGAGTTACCAAATTGGAGGCTACACTATTTTTGTCTCCCCTGAGCAAGTAACGTATGTCGATATGAGCGTAGAAGACCTAATGAAATCAGCTCTAACCGCTTGGATAAAAAAGTAAGACACATCACCTATGTAAAATTCAAGTAAATATTGTTGAATTATGCAGTAATTTAACCGTGGTTATGTAAAAATATGACGAATAATTTTTTTAAGGAGGAAAAATGCTTTCTATTTTAGCGAATAAGATTTTCATCATTGCATGCTTATTAACACTAGTATCATGTAAAGGGATTATTAAAGATCACGACCTATCAATTGGTGATAATCTAATTACCTCGACGACAAGCTTTGATGAAAAGTTTGGTCTCCCTTTCAGTGGAAATTTTCCAATCATTATTAAAGAAGTTGACTACGGAGCAATTGACCTTGCACCAAAGACTCAGAACGATGATTTTAGTGTGATTGTCACTGCAGATTTATCAAGTTTTAATTCAGAGGTGTGGGATGGTTTTGGGCCAATCAATCAATTACCAAGCGGCAACTCTTTTCCGAGCTGGGTTAGCGCGAGTGAACTTATAGTAATTTCTATTCCTACATTAACTCAATTATTTTCCTTAGATTTACTAGTAGGGGTAGATAGCGAAAGGTTTTATATCGGTATTGATTTAAATATTCAGGCAATTGATCAATACTACCCAGAGGGACTGAATATCTCACAGGACATCAAAAATAGAAACTCTGAATACCCGTATGCTTCTGTATATGCTTACGGCCCAAGGTACGATGAAGATGGAAACAAAGTAGAAAATAGCGGTATCACTATACTCTCGAGTTTTAAGAAATAATTAATAGGTAAAAAAAGGAGCAATTTTTTGAAATATTTGCTCCTTTTTTAATCCAAACGGATAATTTTAACCTTATTTTTATAGATCATTTCAATTTTATTTAAA
>JAURQB010000097.1 GCA_030836365.1 Bdellovibrionota bacterium
AATTCTAGGCCCTGTTGCTAGATAATGTAGATAACCTAGTTTTTTTTCTAAACTTAAGTAAGGAAAAGGTCTCAGGTTTCCTGTTAACAGTGTTGCTTGATTAAAAAATAACAGCGCAAGCTCGAGCTCAAGCATTGTTCGAAAGCTAAGATGAGCTAGGTAGGAGTTAATTTCTTTGATGGATCGATTGATTTTTTGTGGATCCTTTTGGGCCGTCATCATGGGAAATAGGGCAATGAGCGTATTTTTTGAGACTTTGGAGAGATTAGAGAGCAAGTGAGAATTGGTAAATCGTCTAAAATATAGGCCCGCAATAAGTCTTAATCCGAAAAAGGAGAAAATAATTAAGCTCGCCATCACCAGGAGGAAATCCCGCCTGGTAAATAAGTTTAATTTATTAGGGCCTGACTTTTTAGCTTCCAATGCCGATCCTATAAGAGTGAAAAACATAATGCTACGAACCTTCTTCTTTTCTGTCTACTTTTGCTTGGGGGGCAAGGCCATGGCCGATATTTCACCTCTGTTGTCGCGTCTTCCGTCACTCAAACTGGTTGCCCATGTAAATATTTTGACCGAAGCGACAGAGGTGCATGCGCTCACTCAGATGAATTCATATTACGCCAATAAAAATATCAAGGCCGACTTATGGATTAAGCGCGATGACCAATCACATCTGGCCCTTGGGGGAAATAAATCAAGAAAGCTTGAGTTCATTATTGGTGACGCGAAAGCAAAAGGGGCAAAGAGTTTAATTACCTCGGGAAATTGGGGATCTAATCATGCATACTCCGCGGCCCAGGCGGCCAAGCGCTTTGGTATGAGTGTCGATCTTTTGTTGGGAAATCAACCGGTGAGCGAAAATGTAAAGCAAAAGTTGCTCGCTGACTTTGCCCTCGGTGCGAAACTTCATTATTACGGCACCCAAATTGGTCTCGGTGTTGGAATTGCGAAATCCTGGTTAAAGGCCTTTTTTAAAAAAGATACCTATTACGTTCCACCGGGGGGAAGCTCTCCCGTGGGAAACCTTGGTTACGCGAATGCTTTTTTAGAATTACTTGATCAAGTAGGCCGAGAAAATATGCCCAAGCGGATCATTCTTCCTATGGGGACGGCCGGAACAACGGCGGGCTTATTAATGGGCCGGTGTATTGCCGGGCTAGAAAATGAAGTTGAAATTATCGCTGTTGGGATTGCCAATGGGCCACTTAGCAATAAAAAACTACTCGTTAAAACCGCAAAAAAATTAGAAAAGTTTATTCACAAAAATTTAAGTGATGAGGACCGAAAAAAACTCTCAGACTGCCATTTTGAAAATAAAAATCCGCTGATTCGTTATCGTGGAAATTACAGTGAACCGGGCTATGGGGAAGCGAGCGAAATCGTTCATGACTTAATAAAACTCGTGGAAGAAAAAGAAGGAATTAAGCTTGATCCAACTTATTCTGGAAAAGCATATCATCATCTTCATGATTTAATTAGCGTGGATAAAAAACCTGTCAAAACACTTTTTTGGATGACTTATAATAGTTTTGACTTAAATCAGGTCATTAATACATATCCATGGAGTGATGTGAATAAAAAATATTTAGACTTGCCGAAAAAATTCCATTCACTCTTTAATTGATTTTATTGAATATAATCCCGAACCTAGTGCATGAAGTGGTTGCCGCTAATAACGTTTTTTTGTCTTTTTTCTTTGGAAGCTCAAGAGAGCGCACGAAATCTTGAAGGGTGGAGTGTGTACTCAAAAGATCCTGAATTCAAATTAGATAAACTTAAGCAAAAAGGGGTGATTTCCCGAGAGGAGATCATTTATCAACGAAAAACTGCTCCAATTGTTTTATATTCTTATGACATATGTCTTCGAAGTATAAAAAAAACGATAAAGCCGAGTAGCGAACTAGAGGTTGAGGAAGTTCAGGGCCTTTGTCACCGCTCACTAAACTTTAAGAAAAATATATTCCTTGCAATGTACCGTTCTCAGTATACAGAAAAAGCCCTTTTAGAATTTCGGAAAAAGATGCATGAATTATTTTTACAAAAATAAGTACATTGTCTTTTTTCTTTTTTTATTCATGACTATCACTGGATACGCGAAAGACTGTATTTCTGAGTTAACAAAAAACTGCCGTCCAACAGTTATATGCACTGAAAAGGTGATGCAAGAATCAAGAAAAATTATTTTTATGGATGTAAATTTCTCTCATTGTGAAGTAGCGAAATTACGTTGTGATGCAAAGAGAAGTTGTGAGAAGTTTTCTGTGTTGCCAGAAATAGATCAAGAGAAAATTAAAGAGTTTCAAAGAAGAGTTTTAGATAAAGAGGACCATAGCTTCTCAAAGCTAAACAAGGAGTGGAGTTGTCGATCTTCGAACCCGGATTATCTACGTCTTTGTATGCGAAAAATGATGACTGACGCAAATAGCGCTGCAAATGAAGATCGAAGATTGATGAATAATTTATTTTTAGGCATATTAAAAGAAAGTGATCTTAAATACAAAGAGAATGAGAATTATGATTCCCAGATGGAATATCATGAAAGTGATGATTCAGTAGATGCTCCTGTTATGGGTACTTATAAAATTGATTACCTAAAGCGCTTAAATGAATTGTCTAGCGAGTTCAGGGAAGGGCTTAATAATAGTATTGTTTTTTCAGGACACTCAGATGGCATTTCAATTTGGGGAGGGGATGCAAACTTTCAAGAAGTTGAGTTTTCAGATATTCCGAAATCTCTTAATCGAGAGCATATCGAAAGTATCTATTTTGCAGCATGTTCGACTGGTGGGGAAAGATCATTAAAAAATCAGCTACGTATGTGTGGGCCAATTCCTCCAGGTCGTGTCTATGGAATAAACGGTAGTTCTCCTACCAATAGCACGTTTTCGGCCAGGGGGCTTTCGGATTTAATGAGAATCGATAATCAAGTGCGAATGGAGCGTGATTTTAATAAAATTTACAGATTAATGGACGGGAGTTACTTGAAAAATTTTTCTCCGGTTTTAGTTGTAGGTAGTGAGCTGGGACCTAAATGTCCTTTGCAAAAAATCTCAGGGCAGGGAATTAGAGATTTTGATCCGAATACTGCCTGTGGTTCGTTTTCGAGAGCTTTACTTAATTGTGCAAACGCTATCGTTGGTGACTCCGAGGGAACCAAGTATCAAGATGCTTGTCAATTTGCACAAGATGAAAATGGTAAAAGAAGTTATGAAAAATATCTCAAGCCATTAGAGAAATATTTTAATAAATATACTCCGTTAGTAAATTATTTTGGGCACTCTGAGCATTCGATGGTTGATGAAAGTGAGTGGAAGTATTTTGATAAAAGTGGTATTGCAAATAAAATTTTCAAA
>JAURQB010000098.1 GCA_030836365.1 Bdellovibrionota bacterium
CCAAGATCCAGCTCAGCACCTTCACCGCCAAGATCCAAGTCTGCGCCTTCACCGCCAAGATCCAACTCAGCTCCCTCATCACCAAGATCCAGCTCAGCACCTTCACCGCCAAGATCCAACTCAGCACCCTCATCACCAAGATCTAAGTCAGCACCTTCACCGCCAAGATCTAGCTCAGCACCCTCATCACCAAGATCCAACTCAGCTCCCTCATCACCAAGATCTAAGTCAGCACCTTCACTTCCGCCTTCTAAATTAATTGTTTCTGACAAGTCCTCAGCTTGGACATCTTCTCCATCGCCTTCCTCGAGCTTTTTATCAATTTCGACTTCTTCTGTTTTATCGTCGAGATTTTTATCATTTTCGTCTACCATTTTATGCTCCGTTTCCTGAGGGCTAAACAAGTCCTCCATTTCCTGGTTTTTTTGTTCTTGAGACTCTCTCTCTTCCTTGTTATTTTTATTAAATCCAATTGCTTTTTTGATGACATTTTCAAGTGCTGTAAAAGCGGTTTTTTCCTCAGCTTTTACCTCTTCACTTACCTCAACTTCTGCCATCTCTGGCCGATCTTCTCTGTCTTTTGAGGCCTCATCAACGACTTCTTCGCTGCTATTATTACTCAAATCAAAATCAATGATTTGAGAACTTGTTTTATCTTGCCCGCTTATCGTTATACTTTTTCTTTTTAGTGCTGATTCTAAAGGAACTTTAAATATATCCACCAAACTGGACAAACTATCGTCCGTAAAATTTTCGCCACAAAAAATTTCATATAAATTTAGTGCTGAAATTTTTTTTATATCTGAACTATTTTGATTCTTGAATAAAACGACACTCAAGTGAACATTAGGGAATCTGTCTTTTAATTCTTTAAATTTTTCATGAACTCCATCTTCGAAACTTGAACCATTAAGAACAATAACTTGCTCTGCTGTATTTTTCTCAAGTGTCTTCGAGACTTGGTCAAAATCATCGAGGTGATAAAGTTCACTACCAGAACAATTTAGGTCTGAAGGGAGATTATTGCGCGTATCAAAAAATATTACATTCACCTAAACTTTATCGGTCATTTTTCACTATCTTTTTAATAATTATAAATATTTATCAAACTTTCACCTCACGACGCTCAAAAAATAGAGAAAAGGCAGACCTCATATATTGCTAAACACAGTCTGTTTATTTTAAACTATTCACCTCAATAAAATTAGAGGCTTATCATCGTGATTTATCGTAAAAATTTAATTTATTTTTGGTTATTTTTATTTAGCCTGGTTGTTTCGACTGCACCGTCCTATTGTGCAAGTTATCTACCGTCCAATATTTTGCAAATGGATCCTTTTTTTAACCATCATATTCTCATCGCAGAGAAAGCAACTCATCAATTATTTTTGTTTGAGTACAACCCAGGAGGCGCGCCAACACTAATTAAAAAGTTTCCGATGGCAACAGGGAAAGTAAGAGGCGACAAGAAGTTTCAGGGAGATCATAAAACACCAGAGGGCATTTATCGTTTTACCAGCTTTATTCCTCGCTCTAATCTATTAAAAAAATATGGAAAGGAAGGCGAAATTTACGGGGCAGGTGCATTTGTGATGAATTACCCTAACCCACATGATAGACTAAACTCAAAAACGGGTAGCGGCATATGGCTACATTCAACGAATGATGAAACAAGAATTGAAAAAGGAAGAGACTCAAGAGGATGTGTTGTTGTTGCAAACGAACATCTCAAGGAAATATCAACTTTTATTGAGCTTCAAAAAACATCCATTATCGTCGTTGAAAAAATTGAATACCTAAGACAAGAAACTTGGATAAAAGAAAGAAAAGAACTTAACGATTTCGTTAATACCTGGCTGCGCTCATGGCAAGAAGAAAACATCGATGTTTACCTTTCTCACTATTCAAAGCAGCACTTTAAAACTCCTTCAAAAAGAAATTTCAACAGTTACAAAAAATACAAGTCAATGGTCTTCTCTTCTCCTGGTCGCCCAGATATTATGCTCAAAAATATCTCAATTTTTAAAAGTAAAAATTACGTGCGTCTGGTTTTTAGTCAACATTACAAATCTAGTCGCATTAATGACACAGGAAAGAAAACTCTACACTTAATAAGAAATAACAATTACGAGTGGGAGATAATTTCTGAATACTGGAACAAGTTAAACGAGAATGAAAGTAACATACTCTCACCATTAGCATTTAAGCCAACGATGAGATTTTTTAATCAAGCGAATCATCAATGAATTTGAAAGAAGATTTTTCGGTCATTCTTCAACAAAAAGGAAAATCTCCCAAACTTTTTGAAATTAATAAGAAAAAAGCAAAAACTTTTTTTATTCTTTTTCCTCTCGCGAACATTATATTATTCATGTCACTAGGCTTGATCATTGTCTACTTTGCCAGTTTAAAAACCCAATTTCTTTTAGATAAACCAAAACTGATCCAGAAGTTTGAAACAGAGACAACACTACTTAATCAAACAATTACAAATCTCAAAGAAGAGAATAAAAAACTTTCCAAGGATCTTATTTTCAATGAGGGTGTCGCATTCTCAGGAAGTCAATTTATTAGAGTCCTCCCGAACTCGTCAGATAAAACTCAAGAGCAGCTCATTGCTATTGACTCTAAAAAAATTCGCGCAACAAAAGGCTCCTACGAGGTCAGCTTTAATATAACCAATCAATCTATTGTTGATAGAGTCTCAGGCTACTTTTTTTCCATTCTTAAGAAGAGAAACACCATGTTTTTTTACCCAAAAGACCTCAAGTCTTTTAAAGAAATTAGTTACAAAGACGGTGAGTATTTTTCAACGAGTCGCTTTCGTCCTGTGAAAGTAACTTTTTCAAAATTCGAGCTGGCCACAAACTTTGAGCTGATCATTTTAATTTACTCCAAAGACGGGGACTTAATTCACTCCTCGGTAGAGGAACTGGAGACAATAAGTGAGTAACCTAACACCTACCTCATTTAACTTTATTGGGGAAAGCACAGAGCTTAATGGCGATCTCGTTATCAAAGGTGATACCCACATCCATGGCAAAATAAAAGGAAACATAACGGGGGATAGCTCAAAAACGTTAATCATCGAATACACTGGTCAAGTAGAGGGAGATATCACCGGAATTAATGTCATCATTCAAGGACAGCTACTGGGTAATATTATTAACGGGCTCAAAGTAGAGGCCAATTCAAATGCACGCATTAAGGGTTCAATATCCAGCAAGAAATTAGAAATCACTCCCGGTGCAAAAATTATTGGAGAGATCAAGTCATCTCAACTAAACTAATTTTTTATAGAAATTTCTTCCAACTTACGACCTCTAGATTTTTATAAGTTTTTCTAAGTACTTTCCCCAATGACTTCAGCCCGAGAATAAGAACAACTTGCTTATCCCATGGAAATAGTTGGGCTACCTTTTTTGCAACTTCACTATCATGTATTTTTTGAACCTTGCTTGGTAAATCATAAAACTCACTCCAGGCGACACCTGCGTGATCGAGTTGGATTAGATTATCAACAAACCCATCAGATGACTCGAAATTGAATGGATAACTACCAAGCAGGTAACCTCTTGACGCTTCAAACTCTTCCGCTGTGAAATTTTTATTAGAAACATCAATAACCGTATTTTTAATTGTTTCAATCAAATCGATGATCGTTTCATTTTTAGTAAAAGAGGAAATTCCAGATCGTCCATACCCTCTCTGCCCTGCTGCAAAAGCCCCGACACTATAGCTTAACCCAGATTTAACTCGAACAGACTTCATTAATTGGCTCGTAAATCCACCGCCAAGAAATTTGGAACTAAACATCAGTAATGGAATATTTTTAATTTCTTCCTTGTCTAAAATACGACCAATTCTCAATTGCGCTTGATTTGCCTTTGGCACAGTAACTAATACAATTTTTTGTTTAGCTATTTTTTTCACAGGAGCAATATTTCTGACAAAGTTACTGGTAGCAAAATTGAATCCACACTCATGTATGATAATTTCCTTAATTTTTAAAATTTCCCTTGGCCCAGTCAAATAAAGTCTCTTGCGAACCTTGTTTTTAAAATAATCAAGTTTGTTTCTTAAGTTTTTTTGGGAAACTTTGGCGATCGTTTCTAACTTACCTTCGACCGGTAGTGAAACCTCCGACTCCCCCATGGATATTTCTCTAAACGCACGATCCGCTATAGAGTCATGACTGTTAATCATACTTTTTAAACCATCTACTCGCAGCTTTTTACTTTTCTTAATTTCACTTGTTGGGTAATTTGTATCGTTAAATAAGTGACATACTTGCTTCATCGTCGGAATAATATCTTTGACTAAGCCTGCAACTCCTCCAACAACATACTCATGGGTTACGTTAAAGCCCATACTAGCGCCATAAAATTCTAAGTTATCGCTAATTTCCTTTTGATTAAATCGTCTCGTCCCACTTGTCAGCAAGTCAAAAGTCATCTGCGTCTCGCCGGCCCTTGATTTAGTATCACTAGCCGCGCCATCGGCAAAATAAAACCTAACGCTATACAAGGGAAGCTTATTATCCTCAACAAACGTAATATCTATATCACCCCATTTAATTTTTTCAGTTTTGAGCGGGGAGGAAAAAACTGATGAACCAAAAAGTAATAAGGTTAAAGTAATCAATATTTTCATAAAAAGTTTCCTATTGCTTAAAGTTTTCTTCTCTTATTTTTATTCCAGATATTTATTAAAGCGTAATTGTTTTTAGTAAAGTATTCCTTACAAACACTAACGACCTCTTCCAGAGTGATTGATTCATAAGTTGTTAACTCTTTTTCGTAGTATTTAAAATCATTAAAGAAATTTTCTCGTAACCCGAGAAAACTCGCAACACCATAATTCGTATTTAATTCACCATAATATTCAACCAACAACTTATTTTTAGTTTTTTGTAATTCCCTCACATTAAGCGCTTCTTTTGAACAAAACTTCTTTTTATCTCGACTAAAAATCTTTTTCATCCTAGATAAACTCGTTCCTTTAAGTAACTCTCCTTTTAGAAATAAAACACCACTATTTTTTAAATTATAATTTGCTAGATAAATTTGACTTAGAATGGGCTTTTTTCCTAGAACATATTTTTGCGCCAGATAACTAGAAGCACCACCAGAGAGCATTGAGGAAAGAATATCAAGGACGAATGCTTTTCTTGTCCCCAGAGCTTCTCCTTTGTATGCTCCTATAAAGATTGGGTTTGGAGCTTCTCCATGTAAATTAATTTTTTGTCCTTTAAGACTCACTCCATCATAGCTACCACCCCTATCAACTTCTTCTTTAACAGCTTCTAATTTCTCTTGTTTTTTCAGGCTTCCGAAAAACTTATTGATGAGACTCATTGTTTTTTTGGTGTCCACATCGCCAACAATGACAATTGTTGCATTATTAGGAGCATAAAAAGTATTAAAAAAGTTTTTCACTTGTTTCCGGCTAAGACTTAGCAAGTCTTTTTCATCTCCAATCACCGAACCTCCATACGGAGTACTTTTAAACACGGTTTGCATCATTGATAAAAAGAGTTTCCCGCCAGGAGAATTTTCATAGCGCATCTTTCTTTCTTCAAGTACGACTTTTCTTTCACTTTCAAAGCTTTTCTCCTCAATAAGAAGGTTACCCATTCTATCTGCTTCTAATTCAATAATTTCTGCTAAAACGCTTGATGATAAACTCTCATAGTAAACGGTCGAGTCGAAAGTCGTGTAAGCATTACTTCGGCCTCCATTACTTTCAATGATTCGCTCAAACTCGCCTGGGCCGTATTTTTTAGCTCCTTTGAACATCATATGCTCAAGAAAATGTGTTGCTCCAGTAGTTCCATTTTCTCTGGATTCAAATCTGCCTCCAACATCATAGAAGGTGAGAAAACTAAATATGGGAAGTTTTCTATTTTCACTGATGATGACCCTCAATCCATTTGGAAGAGTGAATTTTTTCGCATTTAAATTCAATTTGAAAGAAGATAGTGAGGAGCCTGTACCATGAGTTTTTTTATCAGCACTTGAGCAACTCACAAAAGAAATAAGAATCAAAATAATTACAGGAATCTTATTTGTCATAAAAATGTATCCTTATCTGAAGTGTTGTCTATGATAGTATAGAGTATATTTTGATTTTAATTATTTCAACTGAGTTACTGTTTGTGAAATAATTAAATGGCCTTACACGAATAATTATATCGCTCAAGTTGGTAAGCATGAATAAATTTGAAATTACATTCCTCGGAACTGGTACTAGCACAGGAAGCCCAATCGTAGGGTGCGATTGCAAAGTTTGCATATCAAAAGATCCCAGAGACAAGCGCCTTCGCACAAGCCTACATGTAAAATTTAATGACCTTGAATTTATCATCGACACAGGCCCTGACTTGAGAACTCAGCTTCTTCGGGAAAATATAAGGCGCTGCGACTTCGCGATCATTACCCATGATCATAGCGATCACTTACATGGAATAGATGATCTTCGGCCATTTACTTTTTTACCCAAAAGAAAAGCACTCCCCGTTTTTTGCCACCAAACACACGTCGAAAAAA
>JAURQB010000099.1 GCA_030836365.1 Bdellovibrionota bacterium
ATAATTTTAAAATTTTTGAGTCAACTTTTTGCTTTAGCCTAGGAGGCAGTTTAATTTTTCCTCCAATAGAATCGGCCGGTTTTCCCATAATGTATTTGGGCACAAAGTGATAACCGCGCCGCACACTCATATCAATGCTACTTGCGTGATGAACGGCATCTACTGCGATGTCGCAGCCACTATTTCCCGCGCCAACAATGAGCACTCGTTTATTTTTAAAAATTTCAGGCGACTTATACTTTTTTGCGTGAAAAATTTCACCATTAAATTTTCCCGGATAGCTTGGAATATTAGGCTCACTTAGTGTCCCATTTGCAATGATCACGCCATCAAATTGGTAGTGTCCGTGATTAGTGGTCACTTCCCATTTACCTTCTTGATTTTTCTCTACTTTCTCCACAAAAGTTTTAAAACGGTAATGATCGTAAAGCCCAAAGTGCTTAGCGAAATCTTTAAAGTAAGCACCAAGCTCCGCGTGACTTGGATAATCGGCAACGGTTTCTTTCATGGGAAACTCGTTGAACTCCGTCATTTTTTTTGAACTAATTAAGTGGGCCGAACGATAGACAGTGGAGTTTGGATTTTCAATGTCCCACAAACCGCCGACATCACTGTGGGCCTCAAATCCAATGAAAGGAATATTTTTTCGTTGTAAGTTTCTCGCTGCTGCTAGTCCACTCGGGCCGCCGCCAATAATTGCATAATATCCATTTAGCATTTTCATCAATCACTCCTTGATTGTTAATTCTGTTTCGCAAAACTCTCGAAAAACTTCTTCGCTGGATTTACTGGGAAGTCCGGTGAAATTTTTCTTTAATTTATCGTTATTTAGTACAGGCCTGTAGCACATGAAATCTACTTGATAGGGATGGTATTGAGTCATCCTAAATTTTTTCAATAAATGAATCCCTGCTCTGAGAGCAACTTTAGGAAGAGCGATATGTTTATTTTGAAGGATTTTACAGCACTCTTTAAGTTTGAGCGCACCATCTCCCGCGAGATTGAAAATGCCGTAAAGGTTTTCTTTTTGGGTGGCCTGAGTAATCGCGGCGACAACGTCACTGGTGTGAATAAAGCAAAATGGAGAGTCATAACGAAGCACGCCCACAACCATTTTCTTTTTAAAGTAATCATAAACAGGGCCGCGCATGCCATCGCCTAAAATAGTTCCTGGGCGAAAAATGGTAAACTCGTTAGAAGAGAGTGTTTCCGTGATCATTTTTTCGGCTTCAGCTTTGTGTTTACTGTAGGGAAAATAAATGGAGCCAAGAACATAATCTGTTTCTTTTAGAGGACTGAGGTTTCTTTTGGTGTAGCCGTAAGCGGCACCAGAGCTGGCGAAAATGAACTTTTTTGCTTTGTTTATTTTAAAGATATTTAATAAATTTTTGAGTCCATCCATTTCAATGGATTCAATTTCTCCATCACTCATTTCTTTAGGAGGGTTCATCACAGAGGCCAGATGAATAATCGTGTGAATTTCAGCTTCGACGTGAAAATTTCTGATATCTGAAATGACTTCTTCAAAGTGGGGGTGAATGATTTTTGACTCTTTAATATCGAGACCGATGACGTAGAAATTATTTTTTAGTAAATCTAATACAACTTTTTTTCCTAAAAAGCCGGCACTTCCTGTGACCAGAATTCTTTTCATTTTTTCAATCCTTGATGCTAAGGGATTATTTTACTAATTAGTGGGATTTTTTGCACTTTTTTCTTGGCCGACCGCCCCGCTCAGGTGCTAAACCTCCAAAAGGTACGCGGTACCTTTTGGCACTAATGTTCATGCTGGAGACAAATCAATGAATCAAAAAAGGAAAGATCAAATAAAAAAACTAGAGCGCGAGCTTATTTTGAATAAGCTTGAAGCAAAAGAGGGGATTCATGATTTAGTTTTAATTTTGGACCACCTTAAATCGGGTTTTAATATCGCTAAAATTATCCGCACAGCTGAGGCATTTAGTCTTCGTGAAGTTCATATTATTGGAACCAAATTTTTTGACCCTTATCCAGCAAAGGGCGCCATTAAGAGAGTTAAAATTTACTTTTACCCAACACTTCAAGAGTCGCTAGAGCGACTAAAGAAAGATAATTATGAAGTGTTTTTAATGGATATGAATGCTGAAAAGTTTTTGCATGAAATAAAGCTTCCAAAAAACAGCGCTTTTATTTTTGGCAATGAGGAAGTAGGCCCCATTTTAGATGGAGTTGGAAATTCACAGTTCACGCTCACTAAAATTCAGCAATGGGGTCTGACGGAGAGCCTAAATGTAAGTATCGCCGCCAGCATTTCATCTTATGAGTACGTCACTCAAGTCTAATGGCTTAACAACCCCTCAATCTCATTGAATGGGAAGGAGTAACAATCAGTCTTTGTGCTGCTCAAAAACTTACGTAGATTGTATAAATCCCTTTTCTTAAGCGTTTTCCAGTTGCTGTAGCAATGGGTTAGTAATTGCTCATTTTTGGTTAGTTTATTGAGAATGTTGTTACCATTTGTCTTGTTAAATACATATGACATTAAGTTTTTTGATGTTATGTATTTAAAGTCATTTTGAATCTCACCTAAACCCTTAATGAAAAGAATCCCATTTTGCCCTGAGATGAAATGTTTTTTTGTTGAAGCTGAAACATTGAACTTGTCATAGATCCCAGGCCCATGATCGGAAGTAATAATGATAATTGATTCAGGGTCATTTTTTTTAAGCTTTTGTAATACCTCTGATACTTTTGGCAGTAAGATTTTTACGCGCTCTTTGTAGTTGGAAAGTTCCTTTTTTTCATCACAACTTCTAAAGGGAAAACAGATGTGAGGAACATGACCAGGACCCCCAAAGTGGAGATAATAGAATTGTTTTTCTTTTGTATTACTCATTGTTAAAAAACTTTTTCTAACGATTTCATCTGAGTCAGTAAACTCAACACTAGGAAAAAATTGTTCCCCTAAAAAGCGAAGGGATGAAATTATGCCAAGGTGGTGCATTGTGCTGTTCTTGGGATAGCAAATACTTTCGTGTCCCCGACATTTGATCAGGTACTCTCTTCCGTGTACATAGTTAATTTCGTAATTATTTTTTTTTAAGAAATTAATGACATGTGATCCAGAGATATCACTTTTATTAAAATAATAAGAATGAAAAGGTTCAGTTTTGCCCTGCTCGGATTTTATTTTATTCGTTCCATTAAAAAATGTTGGCATTGTCGATTTTGTACTATTTGAGTCAACAAAAAAGTTTTTGACCTCTTTGAAGCCATCTTTATCCAATTCCTTTTTTAAAGCGTTATATGAATCTGTCGCATTAATTAGTTGAGAGGCATAAAACCCTGCATATGAATCTAATAATATAAAATAGATATTTTTATCACCTGCTATTTTTTCTTGAAAACTTTTAGCGGGTGGTTTCAACCATGTTTTATTTTTTGGCATAAAGGTAACTTTTTTATAGATGAATTTGGCACCATCAATCGATGAGATGAGTGCAATATAAGCAATAAAATACGTCACTTTGACTTGTTTTGTGATGATCTTTTTTAGAACGAAAAAAAGCAATACAAATAAAAAAAAGTCAAAAATAAAGTGTAAGTGTGGAATTGTTTCTAGGATTTGGACTTTAGTTAGGGCGATTTTTTTAAATGGAGATCTGATATAAAAAATATAAGTCATTATCCCAGGAATAAGGATGATCTTACTTTTGTTAAAACGAAAACAAATAGAAGAAATTATAAACAGAAAAATAAAAGAGCTGGCAAAAATGGCCAAATATAACTCGAGTGTTTGAGGAATTGAACTAAAGTAGGAGTAGTTAGGATTGATCCAACTCAGCAGCAAATATAAGGATAGGACAATATTGATTAGTATGAGTTCTTTGAATTGATTCTTTAGTGCCTGAATTACATCCATGTAATATTATCCTTTTATATTTAAATTATTCTCCCCATTTTACCAGCAATTACAGGTCCTACGTAAGAAGTTTTTCTGGATTAATCTTAATTCGCGCAGTAAGACCCGACCGAAGGTGAAGCCAAGTATTGAGCGGCCGTTGCACCAGCGGCTTTTGCGGCCTCGATTTCTTTAAAGCAGATGGATGGAGTTAGAACAAATGCACAACCTGAGTGAGGCGCATCGGATGGACCTTCCTGGCTCGTATTAGAGAATATTGTCGTAGACCCAAGTCCTACGAAAGTCGCAACAGCGCCACTGGTCGCACTGGGATAAATCGTTGAGTCATTAGAACAGTGATAAAAAACAGTAGGCACCGTTGGAGCAAATGCGGCAACACCAGCAAGTGCACCGTAAAGAATATCATTAGTGAATAATGCTGAGGAAAATGCGTCTGTCATCCCTGCTATCGCCGCCGCAAAAGATTGCCCTGCATCAGTCACTCCGATTGCTGCAGCACCGGTCGCAATCGCTCCCGTGTCTGTTGCCATCGCAGTTACCACACTGCTTTCTAGAAGCGTGTTAATGGTAGAAATTCCAAGGCCAGCGTAAACCGCCTCTGTTTCCGTGCTACTTTTTTCACCATTAAATAAATTTACTTCATCGTAGTTTTCAGTTTGCTTAAAGACGTCCGCAATTTCATAAGCAGCACCAACTGTTGATGGGTAATTGTAGTAGTAACTTGTTGCGAGGTAGCCAAATAGAGTCGGAGAAATCGTTGTGTCAGCGAGAGAGGTAGTAAGAAGAGCGCCGAGACCAACTGTTGAATAGGGGCCAGCACTAGGCGCACTGGCGGTGATGGTAAAATCTGTTTGCCCGCTGGTTTCAAGGGAGCGCTGAAGCGCAAGCGCTGCGTAGCCGCCTTCACTGTAGCCTTTTAAATAGAGGTTTCCTTGCGTGATTCCATTTGCACCTAGCACCTCAGATGCCGCTTTCATGATCGCGTACCCATCAGTCGCATAGGTATCAGCAATAATGTAAGGGTGAATCCTCTGAGTTGGATCATTTATGTAGCTATCTCCAAATCCAATATAATCGGGAACAACGGCGATAAACCCAAGGCCCCCTTCAAATAATCCCTCTCTTAAATTATTAGACGGAGCACTGGCATTATCGACAATTGTGCCGTGATTAAGGACTACCCAGGGGGCAGTATTGTTCGCGTCTGTACAAGCCGTGTAGGGGACAATTAACAAACCACTTGCTTGAGTGGTTTCGGTATCAGCACTTGTGATCTTTGAATTATAAGAAATCTTGTAGACGTGCACTCCACTACTCACGGCCGCACCCAAGGCTGCATTGGTTTCACTCATCTTCGAAGCGACATATTCTTTGGTTAAAGAATATTGTTTCTCAATGGAAACATATTCTCCGTA
>JAURQB010000100.1 GCA_030836365.1 Bdellovibrionota bacterium
ACAGTTCAGGATGAACTGTTCTGAGGTCTAGTCATTTAGCACGAATCTAGGATGGGCGAATGACGCCGAACAACTCAGGACAGTTCAGGATGAACTGTTCTGAGGTCTAGTCATTTAGCACGAATCCAGGATGGGCGAATGACGCCGAACAACTCATCTTTCAAAATTAGATAGATCGTTACTCTTTATCGTCCCATTTAATGTCTTCGTTAATCTTGACACCGTCTACGGCCCGAGGTGCTTCTTCTTTGATAAATGGGAATCGAACCTCATCAAATCCGTTTACTTTTTCTTCGTGGGAAATAAAGATATTGCATGGAGAAGCTTCACATAAACTTGAAAGGTAGTAATCCTCAGGAAATGGATTAACTTCTATTTCTCCCTCTTCATTCGTTTTCATTTCTTCTAGTGGGTTTTTCTCGTCTCTTTTAACGATGATTGTCCCTTTTATTTTTTCAGGGGGAATTTCACTGGTCAGATTCCACGTACCAAAATGAAAGAAATCTAGGTAAAAAGTGGATTTATCGTATTTAAGCTTTCTTGGCAGGGATAGACTCTGAATAAACCTTCTCGTGCTGGCATCTTTCGATTTATGGCATAGCTTGTCCACTAAGTTGCTGTTTTGCAATCTGATGATGTAAGCACCAGGTTCCTTGGTTGATCTAAAAAGAATATATTGAAAGGCAATGCTAAATAGTGAATATAGTTTGTGTTGCGTGAAATGAAGAGTCTTTTGATTTTCTGTTTCGACTAATTGCTTGACGGATTCATATAGGTCTTGGCGCGACAAATCACGATTACTCATTAACTTTACCTTTTCTTTTGCATGATTTCATAATTGGGAAAAGGTTTTAATGAATAGGGTGAAAAATGGCAAGCGATACTTAGTAATCATTTCTTATATTCATTATAGTTATTGACTCATGGGCGCTGATTCAATAGTATTGCGCAAATTTAATTACAGTTAAACTACCCAAATTACATGGAGTAACTTACATGAAACTAATGGCCAAAACGAGAAATATTGGGATTTCTGCCCACATTGACTCGGGAAAAACGACTCTGACAGAAAGAATTCTTTACTACTGCGACAAAATTCACAAAATCGAAGACGTTCGTGGTGGCGGTGATGGTGCGAAAATGGACCACATGGAGCTAGAGAAGGAAAAAGGGATTACGATTACTTCTGCAGCAACAACTGTCCACTGGCATGGTATTGCTAACGAAGGAATCACTTTTGCTGAAGGTGTTGATAAAAATGCTAGAGTAAATATTATCGATACTCCAGGGCACGTTGACTTCACTGTTGAAGTTGAGCGTTCACTAAGAGTTCTTGATGGTGCGATTCTTGTACTTTGTTCTGTCGCTGGTGTTCAGTCTCAGTCAATTACAGTTGACCGTCAGATGAAAAGATATAAAGTTCCAAGACTTGCTTTCCTTAACAAGATGGATCGTATGGGCGCAAACCCTTTTAAAGGTAGAGATGCTCTTATCGAAAAACTTGGTCACAATGCAGTTCTAATGCAAATTCCTATTGGTGCAGAAGATGAATTCTGTGGTGTTGTTGATCTTGTGACAAAGCAAGCTTTCTACTTTGATGGCGATAACGGTGAAAACATTCGTATCGAAGATTGTCCAGCTGATCTAGTTGATCAAATGGAAGAGTACAGAGCAGAAATGATTGATAAAGTTGCTGAGTACGATGATGAAGTAATGGAGAATTACCTTGAAGGTAATGAGCCATCAGAAGCTGATTTACATAAGTGTATTAAAGTTGGTGTTAACTCTCTTTCACTAACTCCAGTTTACATGGGATCTGCGTTCAAAAACAAAGGTGTTCAAACTCTTCTAAACGCAATTACAAGATATCTTCCATCTCCACTTGAGTGTGCGAAGCCTACAGCGGTTACGGAGGAAAATGAATCTGTTGAACTAGAACCAAATAAAGAAAAAGATCTTGTATGTATGGCGTTTAAAATTACAGATGAGCAATTTGGACAGTTAACATATACGAGAATTTACCAAGGGACTCTGACAAAAGGTGAGACTGTTTACAACACAAGAACAAAAAAGAAAGTTCGTGTTGGGCGTATGGTTCGAATGAACTCAAACGATAGAGAAAATATCGACTCGGCACACGCTGGTGACATCATTGCAATGGTTGGGGTTGATTGCGCTTCCGGTGATACATTTGTAGGAAATGATAAGCATCTTAATATCTCTTGTGAGGGGATCCACGTTCCAATTCCAGTTATTGAGCTTTCAATTACCGTTAAAGATAAAAACGAGCAAGCGAAGCTTTCAAAAGGTCTACAAAGGTTTCTTAAAGAAGACCCGACTTTCCACGTTTACACAGATGAAGAATCTAATGAAACAAGAATTGCAGGAATGGGTGAGCTACACCTTGAAATTTACGTAGAAAGACTAAAGCGTGAGTACGGTGTAAATCCAACAATTGGTGCTCCTCAGGTTAACTATAGAGAAACAATCGCTATGGAAGCTGGCTTTGATTATTTACATAAGAAGCAAACTGGTGGTTCTGGTCAATTTGGTCAAGTTGTCGGACGAATTAGACCTCTTACGGATGAAGAAAAAGATACGGAAGATCAAAACTTTAAGTTTAATAACAATATTAAAGGTGGATCGATTCCAAGTGAATTCATCGGTGCTTGTGAGAAAGGTTTCAATGATATTATGGAGAAAGGCCCATTGGCGGCATTCCCACTAATTAACGTTGAAGTTTTCCTAGAGGACGGTAAGTATCACGATGTTGACTCATCTGATATGGCGTTTAGAATTGCTTCTCGTCAGGCGATGAGACAAGCAATTTCAAAAGCTGATGCGAAACTTCTTGAGCCATTAATGAAAGTAGAAGTGACAACTCCTGATGAGTATCAAGGTTCAGTAATTGGTGACCTTTCCTCAAGAAGAGGGATGATCCAAGGCTCTGAAACCGATCCAAATGGTGAAGTAATTATTAACGCACTCGTTCCACTAAGTGAAATGTTTGGTTACTCAAATGAGCTTCGTTCAATGTCTGCTGGTAAAGCGTCATTCACGATGGAATTTGATAAATACTCAGAATGTCCAAATAATATTTCTGAAAAAGTAATGGCCGAAAGAAAAGAAAAACTTCTTTCTGACGACTAGGTCATTGTTCAAAAATCTTTTTTAAAAAAAGGGAGTGGAAACACTCCCTTTTTTATTTTTCCTTCACTTTATAAATTTTTAATTTTGCCCTAGACATGTAGCTAACAAAAATTCGCTCTTTCTCTTGTGAGTATTCAAACTTAGGGGCATTGGTGATCATGTCACTGACGGTATCACTCATTATCTTTTTGTATCTAGTTGAACTTTTCTTTTCAAATAATTTAAGAGTGACATTCTTATCTGAATCAATATCAGCGGCAATAACGTAGTCATCATACCAGGCGACTACGGAATCGACGTTTTTAAGTTTTTCCTTTTTCTCAATATCGCCGCCGCTAATTTCATAAATATATGGGCCAATGAAAAAACGACGTCCAGTTGAATCAACACGAATGAGCTCCCCGTTAAAGAAGCGCGCGTCTGTCTCTTCAGATACTTCATCTGATACATCGATTGTTTTTCTCTTTCTCATATTGTCGAATGTATCTCTAATTTCAATTTGGTTGGTGTTTCTATAGAAAACGAAGAGTCGGCCGGAGATGCTATCGATCGCAAGTTGGACTGTACCTACGTGATTATCTGACTCATGCTCGCCGCTATCTTTAAGCGGCGTGAATGCACTTACCGTATATGTTACTTTCATTCTTTTTACATTTACCTCTGTTATTTTTCCCTGTTCGGGTAAAGAGATATAAAGTTTGTTGGTTGCTGAATTAAAAGTCATGCTTGGAATGAGGTCTGTGCGTCCTTGATCCATTCCATAACTAGTTAGCTCGATTGTTCCTTTTAACTCTAAAGAATTGATATCAAAAATTTCTACCGCAGAGGCGAAGTGAGAAAAAACATAAACCTCTTCTCTTTCTGCTGAGAGTTCAATTTTAGAAGGCCAATTTCTCGTTTTAATCTCGGTTACTTGATCTGTCGAGTAATCATAGTGTAAGAGACTAGATCCACCTAAGCGGTTAATGAGAAATGCTTCTTTTCCATTCGGGTGCAACTTAAAAGCCTCAATGCTGGTTCCAACATCAATTTGTTTTACTTTTTTACTATCGCGAATTGTAGAGATTTTTCCTAGTAACTTTGTTTTGAATTGCTGGAGTTGACCTAACTCTAATTGATCATAATTAATTCTTGAAACAGTGCCCTGGGCCATATTTGTCACGTATAATTTTTCGAGGTTTCCAATTAGTGCCATCCGACTTGACTTCATTCCCAAGGCGATACTTTTATTCACTTCAAGAGTTTCAGGATCTCTTATTTCAATTGAACCATAAGGAGCTTCTGATTCTTCTGAATCTTCTCCTGTTCTCGTGATAACGATCAAGCCTAATTTCTTGGAATAGTGAAGGTCTTGAAACTCAGTTCCGTTTGATGGTTTTGTTGCCCATTCCCCTCTTGAATTTTTCATACTGAGTCGATTATTATTCAATAAAAAATAGCGGCCGTTTAACTGATCTACTGCAACTTCTAATGCTCCTTTGTATGGCACCGAAATAGACTGGACACTCCAGTCAGAGCTATCAATGATAGCGACTGCAGAGTTAGATAGCTCACCATTAACATTACTGTAATCGCCTCCATCATTTGATAAGGCGACATAAATTTTATCTCCTCTTATTTTCATTCCTTGGGGGCCATGAATTCCCAGGTTTGAATTTAATCCCAGATGTAGTCTTTCAAGTGTATTTGCTTTAAACGCAATGACTTCATTTTTTGATGAGAAAGATACGAGAACGTAATTTTTTGATTCAAGAAAAGCAATTTTTGCAGGTGTACCAATGTTTGTCAGGTCCAGTGTTTGCATTACTTTTCCACTGGCCGGATCCATTTTAACGAGAACTTTAGAGCTCCTGTCTGCAATAAATAGATGTCCAGTACTCTCTTGAACGGCCATGTAGGAGAGATGATATCCCGAAATAGTTGAATCGATATATTTTTCTAACTGATCTGTATTAGCATCAATAACTGCAATTTGCGGAGATAGGATCGATTGAACATAGACCTTTGATCTCCTGGAGTCTGTTGCAATATCAAAAAGCTTAATTGCATTTCCACCACTAACGTTACCAATCTTTGTGTTTAAGTAAACCGTTTTTTTGCTTGTTAGCTCAAGCTCGTTACAACCAAACAACACAGTCGTTAGGATTAAAATAAATAAATTATTTACTTTGGTTAATTTCATGTTTCCCCCTATTTAGGCATACATAGTGCAACACTAAGGCCAAAACACAGACGCTAAGTGGTTGAAATTATACTAAATAAATTAAATAAGCCGTTGATAATTTCTATTGGGTGTTTGTGATAAAACACATTGTCCTGAAACCTACTGATTGTCTTTGTCTTATCGATATTACGATTGCATAATTTTCGCCATGAAAAACTATAAATTTATATTGATTTGCGTGGCGTCTCTTTTTTCATTGATGGCGAATTCCCAACGTTTTGCCGTCATTGGCGATGCCGGACACTGGAACATTCGTGCCCAGGAGGTGAGAGATTCTATTGCCGTATCTGGAATTACTGATCTCGTTTTACCAGGTGATAATTTATATAATACTAGTCTTGAATACGATGATGTTTGGTCTCACTGGCGTGAACATCAATTAGAATTTTCCGTAACTGCTTTGGGGAATCACTATAAAAGTATTCCTGAAGAAATTCGGTATTTTAATATGCCGTCCACATTTTATGTAAAAGATTATGATGACGTTCGGTTTATTGTTTTAGACTCAGAAACGCAAGATGTCCTGGATCAACAGAAATCGTTTTTAATTGATGCCTTAGAAAAATCAACGAAAATGTTTAATGTATTAGTTTATCATCACCCAATGGCGACGGTAAGTTATCGTCATGGTTGGAAAGAACGCGAAGAATTTCACATGGCCATGCGTCCAGTTATAAAAAAATATAATCAAAAAATAAATTTAATTATCAACGGGCATGACCACATCGCTAGCCTATTTACTTATGATGGAATGGCGGTTCTTGTTTCGGGAGCAGTATTTGAATCCCGCCCGGCACCAGCTTTTGAGTATCAGCAAGAGGGTGGAGGTTATGTTCAGACAAAGTGGGTAAATACAGTAGGCCATTATTGGGTTGAATTAGACTTTGATGCCAAGAAAAATTTCATCAAATTAGGTTTTGTTCGAACTGATAAGAGCGAAGTTAGCTGTTTAATTTATATAAAGGGGCAAGAAATTTATCGACATCAATCATGCTTGAAGAGTCCGATGTTTTTCGATAATTCAATGCTTTAGATATCGTAAAGGTTGTATAAATTACACTGATACTATTCAAATTGAACTTAATTTGCCCGGCCATTGTATAATCCAGCCAAACAAACGTACTGGTTAACAAAATGATTGAGACCTCCCAACTACAGACTCTCGTAGCGATTTCTAATGAAAATAGCTACTCGCTTGCTGCAGAAAAGCTTGGTGTAACTCAATCTGCCATCAGTCAAAGTATTAAATCATTGGAGAAAAAACTCTCTGTTAAACTCGTTAGAAAAAGTGGTAAGAAAGTACTGCTTACTCAAGAGGGTGAGGATCTTTATCAGTTGTCTCGGAAATTCTTAACCGAACTTGATTCAACTATTCAAAATATTTCGACTTCAAAATCAGAAATGAAAGGTATCGTCAGAGTGGGGACGTTGAGTGGAATCGGAAAGTCCTGGTTAGCGCCGGAACTTCTCGATTTTTCACTTAAAAACAAAGATCTTGCAACGGCAGTTGTGCTAGGCTTTAAAGACGATTTAATAAGAGATTTTAAAAATAATCAAATTGATATTCTCGTTCTCCCTGAAGAGGCGCTTCCAAATATTGGGGAGCGGTTATTTCTAAGTGAGGAAAAATCAACTTTTATTTTTCCAAAAAATTCGAATCAAAATATAAGTTCCGATTTGTCGCTTGATGATATCGCAGCTTTGCCAACGATTTTATTTGAGCAAGAAGATCCTCTTTATTATCAATGGTGTCGTGCCCATTATGGTAGTGCACCAAAAGAGGTCAATGTTAAATACGTTGTTAATTCACACGGTAACATGCTTCAAGCAGTCTCAAAGGGACTTGGTGTCGCGGTTGTACCAAATCATGTGTTAAATAGAACTCATCTAATCAATGATCTCGGTTTTCTCGGGGAGAAATTTGAAGTTTCAAATGGTAATTTTTATCTCGTCTATCACAAAGAGTCTCTCCAGCTAAAAAGAGTGGAAAAAACAATAGAGTTCCTATTGGCCATTGATAATCCACTCAATCGTTCATTAAAATATAATTAATGAAAAAATTTAAAACCTATTACTCGACACAATTAAGAGATCTTATTGATCGTTTTCATTTCCATGGATTGAATCTAATTATTGTGGGTGGATGTGTTAGAGATTACTTAATAAATGAAGATCTTGTCACAGATGTAGATATAGAAGTAACTTCGTTGGATCCTAAGGAATCACCTGATTCGGTCTTTCAAAAAATCAAGAATGCAATATCTGAGGTTGGTGTTAATAAAATCGAAGAACTGCCATTTTTTATTATTAGATTCGAATTTAAATCTTTGAGTATTGAAGTGTCGATCGGCAGAGAAGAAAGTTTTATTGATGGTGACTTTTCTCATAAAAACTTTATTCCAACTTTTAATACAAGTGATAATTATTTAAAGAAATGGAAAAGGCGAGATTTAAGTATTAATTCGATTGGATATGATCTTAGAGCTGATGAGATCATTGATCCATACAAGGGATGCATGGATATAGATAAAAAACTTTTGCGTCCTCTGAGTTCAGATTTTTATCTAGACCCCGTTCGTGCGTTAAGGTTAATTCGATTTAAAATTCAGTTGGGATTCCAATTAGATCAAGAAATCGATTTGAAAAATTTTAATATGAGTAAAATTTCATTTTTTTATTTAATGAGAGAAGGTGAAAAAGTTGGCCTCTCTCTCTTTTTTTCTGAATGTATAAAAAATAAGATATCTTTTTCAAGTGAGCTTAATGTTTTTGTTGAATTTTCTAAAAAAGAAAAATTCATCAATTTTAGAGAACTCGTGTACAAATGCGCTAAAAATAAAGACGACAAATTGTTTGAGCAAATCCAGAAACATGGATTATTTTCGATTAAAAAATATAAGAAACTCGTGAGTTTTTTTAATGATACTAATGAACCAAAAAATCTAGAGAATTTACGTATCGCGGGAGAGGATTTCTACAAATGGGCAAAAAATGATTATTCCCTTTGATCCAAATAATAAAGAGTATCTTGAAAGTGTAGAAGATATTTTTTTTCAAAATTCGTATAAGGCATTTAAG
>JAURQB010000101.1 GCA_030836365.1 Bdellovibrionota bacterium
ATTGTTTCACTATTGGAACTAACATCGGAAAGCTTTAGGCCGTTTAATTGTTCCCTTGATTCACTGACAGCACTTTTTAGTTTTGATAAAACCTCTAAATCGTCCTTTGAAATTGTTTCTAAGTCCAACTTACTTAGATCGATATTTTTTAAATCAATACCAAGTTCTTTTTCAATTTCTAGTAATTGCTCCGAACTAAAGCCGCCGCCGAAAGAGTTTTTGCTAACCAGGCTTTCGACCTCAGAGTTAACATTGCCGGCTTCAAGTGAAGTAAGAAGATCAGCAGTACTGGGTTCTTGCGCCTCGTCTCCTGTAATACTATCCATTAACAAAGAAAATAAATTCTCTTCTCCAGTATCATTACCACCAACCTCGGTTAGTGATCTATTAGGGTCAACTTCAATTGAGCTTTGATTGAAATTAACTTTAGGCATAAATAAGTTCAAATAACACCTCGCATCACACTATCTTTTCATATTTATGTATGATTTTTGAAGCCGGGCAGAAATTTCCTTGTCCATTAGATTAAAAATCTTCGAAACTTTCTCCGGATCCAATTTTGAGATAATTTGAACACTAATCGATGAGTCCTGAACAGCAAGAACCTCTGCGGCATTCGCGGGCTTCATTCCACTGATCACTTTGACAACGTGGTCAATTCTTTTTCCTGACTCTTTTGCATTCTCATCAAGGCAGCCGATAACTCGATCTTGCTGCCCTCTAAATTCATTAATTTTCTTTTGCAAGTTTTTCTCAATCAATAATACTTCCTGCTCCCTCTTCTTAACATCTAATAGCTGACGTTCAATGAGCTTCTCTTTGTCTAATAAACTCTCTGCAAATTCTTTTATCTTAGAACCCGTAACCCTTGCCAGCTTCCTCTTGACTTCATCCTCGAGTTTTTTATCAAATTCTTTTTGAGAATATATTTTGGGTTCCACTACTTGAGCATCTTTGCCCTTTGCATAAGCAGAAAGGAAAGATATCCCAAATAAACAAGCGACTATTACCTTATTAACCATTTTTATTTCCTTTCAATATGCTTAGCTCTTCAATTTGATTATTAATTTTTTTACTCATTTTTATTTTATACTCACTTAATTTTTTCTCTCGTAAATTAGTAAATATTTTAACTTGCCCCTTGGCTTCATTTAGTTTTTTTATAAGTTCATCTTTCTCCGAGATTAAACGTTCAACTTCTTTCTTACATTGGTTAATTTTCCGGTAGTGAGACAATAAAAACTCAGGCATGTAATTTCGAAGCCCGGCAGTCATATCTCCATGAACACTTTCAGATTTTTCATATCGGTCAAAGTAAAATTGAATCTCATCTTTGTATTTATTGATCATATTAAATTGATCATTAATACGACCTATAGTTACCCCTAGCTTTCCTTTAACCTCCTCCTCTCTCAACTCTCTCAATCGTAGAACCGGCTGAAGCTTAAATTTAAAACCTTTTGACATTCTTCACCTAAATATTTTCAGCTTTTCTAGCTAACTCTATTAAACGATCAAATACTCCCTCTAAATCCAGATTTTCTTCCTCATCTTGCAACTGTTTTAAAAATTCGACTAATTCATCGTATATCTTTATTGCTTTATCAACACGAGGGTTTGTTCCTTTAGCATAGGCACCTACATTAATAAGATCTTCTGTCTCCAGATACGCAGACAATAAGTCTCTAAGATGACTCGTCACAATTTGATGTTCCCTGGAAACCACTTTATTCATTACCCTTGAAATAGAATTTAAAACATCGATTGCAGGGTAATGATTCTTAGATGCAAGATCTCTACTTAATTGGATATGCCCATCAGAAATTGCTCTAATTGCATCGGTAATAGGTTCATCCATATCACCCCCTTCTACTAACACGGTATAAATACCAGTGATAGAGCCTTTGCCTTCAATTTTCCCCGCCCTTTCTAGTAGTTTCGGCAGTCGAGCAAAAACACTAGGTGTATAACCTTTTTGTCCAGGAGGGTCACCCGCAGATAGAGAAATCTCCCTCGCGGCCATTGCAAACCGAGTAACAGAATCCATCATTAACAGGACGTCATTATTTTGATCTCTAAAATATTCCGCGATTGTTGTCGCCGAATAAGCAGCTCTCAATCTTGTTAAAGGTCCAGTATCAGAAGTGGCAACAATAATGACAGATCTAGCTAACCCCTCAGGGCCTAAATCATTTTCGATGAACTCTCTAACCTCTCTCCCTCGTTCGCCAACGAGAGAAATCACATTTACTTGAGCTGATGAGTTCTTCGCCATCATTCCAAGTAAAACGGACTTTCCAACCCCTGAGCCTGCAAGGATTGACATTCTCTGCCCTTTACCAATTGTCATAAATGAATCAATTGACCTAATTCCGAAATTTAGTGGCTCTGTAATAGGAGGTCTTTGTAGAGGATTAATATGATGCCCCATTAAACTTCTACTTTCACCGTGAAAAGATCTTATTGGACCTTTTCCGTCGATAGGATTTCCAAACGAGTCAATTACTCGTCCCAAAAGTTCCGAGCACACAAAAACATCATTATTACTTTTATCGCTGTAGACTTTTGTTTTTGAATTAATTCCATTGAAATCTTGATATGGCATAACTAAGCAGCTGTTAGGGTGTAAGCCGACAACTTCACCAAAGTGAATATTACCATTTTCAGTAATAAATTTAACCCTGCTACCAAGAGAAGCGCTAGCTAGACTAACTTCATAGACCATTCCACGAGTCTCCAAGACCTGACCTTCCTCTCTGTATGGAGTTAATTGATTTTTTCTCTTATAAATTTCAGAAATGTTGATCGTCATTATCAATCACCATTATTTTCAAAAATTAAATCAAAAACTTTAAGTTGCTCTTTAATATCCGCCCGAAGAATACTATTACCAAGCTCCACTTCTATTGCGTCTTTTGAAAGACTAGGATTAGCAATTAAATCAACCTGCCCATTGTATGTTTCAGCTAATGATTCGTTTATTTTCTCAATCGACTCATTGAATGAGGCAACAACTCCTTTACCTAGTTGAAAACTTATTTTTGATGATTTTTTATTTTCTTCGACAATCTTTTTAATCAATCTGGTGATGTATTGATCATCCTCTTCTAACTCTTTTAATGTAATCCACTTTACAAGGTCTCTGATTAAGATTCTTAGTTCATTATCTTGAAGCTTAATAATTTCATTTTCTCTATTAAGTAAATTATCTATCATCCCATTAAGTTCTTGAGTTTTCCTACTGACTACCTCTTCCTGCTCACTGTAAGCTTTTTGAACTCCATCGCTAAGTCCTTTTTCGAACCCTTCTCTGTATGCCGTCTCTTTAATCTTAATGATTTCATTTTGAATTCTATCTTCAATTTTTTTTTCAAGTTCATTTTTTTTAGCGGATCTATGCTTTCTGAGGTCAAATACTTTTTGGTCAATAATAAAATCTTTTTTATTTCCAGCATCCACCTCATCAATAAGGCTAGATGTACTATTCTCATCTGTCACAAACTCATTTTCAACAAAGCTGGAGCCGTTTGAGCTTGCCTGTTTTGTATTTCCAAATGATGAGAATTCAACAAATTGGTAACTATCAATATCTGTTTGCTGTTTAACACTCATAAATAGTCTCCTTAAACGAGAGCATCCCCATCCTTGCCTCTAGAAATTAATACTTTCCCAGCAGCTTCAAGGTCTTTTGTTTTTTGCACGATTTCACTTTGTGCTTTTTCAACATCAGATAACTTTGTTGGGCCAAGCGCCTCAAGGTCCTCTTGTAAAAGAGTTGCAGCTCGTCCAGACATATTTTTAAACAGTTTTGCTTTAATTTCTTCTGGAGCAGTTTTAAGCGCAATAACCAGTTTCTGCTGATCAACTTCTTTGAGAAGTGCTTGAATACCTTTATCATCAACAAATACGAGATCCTCGAAAACAAACATTAGTTTTCGAATTTCTTCTGCCAACTCTGGATCTTTTTCTTCGACCCTATTCATAATATTTTTTTCGTTAGTTTTATCCATTAGGTTTAGCATATCCGCAATTGGCTCAACTCCACCAATCTGATTAGTATCAATTGATCCAAGAGTACTTAGCTCCGTTTTTAATACATCATCTAATTGAGCAATTAGTTCAGGAGAGACATAATCAAGATTCGCAATTCTTAAAACAATTTCTCCTTGCAGGTTTTCAGGAAGTCGCCGTAAACAATCGACCTTCTTCTCTGATTTCAAATGCGCAATGATAAGTGAAATAGTTTGAGGATGTTCATTAATTAAAAAATTAGCAAGCGTTCTTGTATCAACAAGTTCTAATGACTCAAGAGTGTTGTGACCGCCAACTTCAACAATCTGCCCAAGCAACTGCTTCGCGCGGTCCTCCCCTAAAGCACTCATAATAAAATCTTTCCCTCTATTATTGCTGAATAATAGGTCACTATCCTCATTAAGTGCCGAGTAAAATTCTTCTAAACATCTTTTAACTATATAAATGGGGGATTTACTCACTGATGCCATGCTATTAATCATTCTTTTGACATCATTATCTTTCAACTTTTCAAAAATTAACTGAGCAGTATCCGGCCCCAATGAACTCATTAAAATGGCAGCCTTCTCATTGCCCGTAAGTAATGAATACTCTAAATCAGGATCAATATCTTGTCTTGCAGTTGCCATTTAAATTACTCCCTTTATTATGCAATATCTCTTACCGACGATCCTGTATGTATCATCTCATGAATGATTTGCGCCGCTTTCCCCGGATCCTCTTGAATCAATGAAATAATTCGCTCCTTGAGCATATTACCTTCTATTTTTTCGGGATTTAATTTCTCCTCAATTTGCGGAAGAGCCTCTTCTAGTCCTGGTAGTTTTTGATTGACTTGAACTTTCTCAAGTTCCTCTAAGGTCTTCGGCAAAAAATCTTCAACCGACTCAACAGTATTATCAGTTACCCATTGAATAAATGGTCTAATCACAAAGAAAAAGAATAACGAAACGATAACACCAATAGAGATGTATTTTACTACATTCCTAATTAACTCCCTCATTTCTCGTTCTTTTAATATTCGCTCCATTGCGGCTAAATCTTCTTGAACAAACTCCATATTTTTAATGACAATATTGTCACCTCGTGAAGAGTCCATTCCTACTGCTGAGGATACAATTGCCGAGAAATTAGCCAAGTCTGCCTCCGACCATTTTTCATAAGACATTACCTGGCTGCCATTTTTATCAACGACAGATTGACCATCTGCTCCGACCTGAGGAACTCTTTTTCCATCAACCATGACGGCAACGGACAAGTTTTTTATCCCTGCCGTTGGACTTTTAAATTTTGTCACCTTTGTTGGAATATTATAGTTTCTGGTTTTTAACTCTTTCTGAACATTATTTGTCGTTTCGGGTACTCCTGGCTGTGGAGCTTCGCCTGGCAAGCTTGACCTGGCTCCAGGTATACCTTGTGGTGAGGGCCTTCTACCATTTAAGTTTTGGGAATTAACGACTTCGGACAGTACTGCCGAGTTTTCTTGATCGTATTTGGTTTCAGTCCCAACTTGCTCAGTAAAATCTAAACCCACACTCACTTTAGCAATTACTTTTCCATTACCAACAACCTTTGCCAAAATATCTTCAATTTTCTTTTCATATTTACGGCTCATTTGTTGCTCCAATGCAACTCTATTTGCCGTATAACTAGTCATCTCATCACCAATATTTTGGCTCAGTTTTTGTCCTCTATTGTCAATAATAACAACGTTCTCAGGTCGCATTCCGTCTATCGACGATGAAACTAATTGAGCAACACCTTTAATCTCTTGCTCAGTTAATTTAACTCCATGATCAAGTTCAAGAACAACTGATGCCGATGGTGGTTTAACCTCGCTCACGAATGGACTAGACTCTGGGATTGAAAGATGCACTCTAGCTCTTTTTACGCCTTTTATATATTTTATTGTCTTGATGAGCTCACCCTCAAGTGCCCGTTGTCTATTTACCTTTTGTACAAATGATGTCGTTCCAAATGCTTGCTTATCAAAGACTTCGTAACCGACAGTTCCTGAAAATGACACTCCCATTGTTGCAATTTCCATTCTAAAACGGTTTACCATTTGCTCAGGAATTTTGATTGTTTTACCATCTTCAGCTGTTTGATAAGGAATACTTTTTTCTTCTAATAGTAGTGCTAATTGCTTTGAATCCTCTCGGTTAAGGTCAGTGTATAAAACCTCGTAATGAGTTTTAGAAGCCCAAATAACGAAATAGGTAAACACTCCAACGATTAAACTTATTATTGCAACGACACTAACTTTCTTTGAAAAAGATAATTCGGTGAAAAAATCAATGAAGTTTCGATATATTTTTTCAATAACTTCTTGCAAAGCATTCTCCTAAAGGTAATTAAACCTGCATTCTCATTACTTCTTTATATGCATCAATCACTTTTGAACGGATTTGATTCATTGTTTTGAAGGCGATATCTGCTTTTTCAACGGCCAGCATCGTTTCGTGAATATTTTTAGTTTTTCCAGTTGCCAGTTTTTCAATCGCTGAATTTGCATCAGTTTGCAAACTATTAACCTTACTCATTGATTCAACAAGCATATCTGTAAATGATCTTGCTGATTTCAGTTCATCTAAATTAATATCCGTCGAGTCAAGCCTTAGATTTTTTGAATTTAACTCCGTATTTTTTGCCCATGAATTTGCATCGTAATTCTTAATCAAATTTTTTTGAGATCCAATACTTTCAACGCTCATACTTTACTCCTTACCTTCCAATTTCTAGTGCTTTAATGGCCATACTCTTTGTCGTATTAAACGCACTAATATTTGCTTCGTAATTTCGAGATGCACTAATCATGTCACTCATTTCTTTCATGACATTGATATTGGGATATGCAACATAACCCTGCTCATTCGCATCTGGATGATCTGGTTCATACTTCAAAATAGGTGGTGCGTTGGAGCTAATTACTTCGGTTGCATGAACCTTTTGCCCGTATTGATCTAGCTCCCCTTCAAGAATATCTGAAAATGATTCCCTTGCAGGCTCAGCACCAAAAACAACTTCTTTCTTCCGATATGGACCACCTTCAGGAGTCCGTGTCGTTTGAGCGTTGG
>JAURQB010000007.1 GCA_030836365.1 Bdellovibrionota bacterium
TTAACCAAACTTTAATGTTATGACGGTCAATATACTCGCCTAAAAGATTTGCGTAGGCACTTGGGTGTCTCAACATAAAAGGAGCACCAAAGCAGGCAGAGAATGTTTGCGTTGGTTCAGTTACACCAGCTTCTGTTCCAGCGACCTTTGCCGTGTAACCTAGAACAAAATAAAACAACGCTTGATCTCTTGTGAGCATACTAACAGGAGGTAGCACACCAAACGCATCGGCGGTTAGAAAGAAAATATTTTTAGGGACGTCACCTTTATGGCTTGGATCGACTGAATCAATAAAAGAGAGTGGGTAAGAAGATCGGCCATTTTCTGTAATGGAGTCATCATCGAAATCAAAAGTTCTCGTTTCATCATCCATCACCACGTTTTCAACCATGGCACCAAATTGGTTGGTGGCCTTCCAGATACCTGGTTCATTTTTTTGAGAAAGTGAAATTGTTTTTGCGTAACACCCGCCTTCAAAGTTAAAAACTCCCTCATCACTGAGGCCGTGCTCATCATCACCAACGAGAAGCCTTCCTTCATCAGTGGAGAGTGTTGTCTTTCCTGTTCCAGATAGGCCAAAAAAGACAGATGTTTCATCTTTTGATTTGTTGCTTCCTGCGTGCATAGGTAAAACACCTTTTTCTGGAAGCGTGTAATTAAGAATGCTGAATACTGATTTTTTTACTTCGCCAGCATAGCGTGTCCCACAAACGATAACAGTATTTGTATCAAAACAGGTGACAATACATGTACCAGTCTTCGTTCCAAAGTCTGAAGGATTAAGTTCTAATAAAGGAGCATGTAGAATAACGAAGTCTCTTGAAGCATCGAAATCTCGCATCTTATCTCTAAACATGTGATTGGAAAAAAGTGCATGTGAAGGTGAGGTTGAGATGAGCTTTACGGCCACATTGTGCGTCTCATGTGCTCCTGCAGATCTCTCCGTAATAAATAAATCTTTTTGTGAATTTAGATAATCAGTAATGTGATTTTTTAGCTTTCCAAAGTTTTCTGGCGTCATTTCAATAACGTCATTTTCCCACCAAACAGTGTCTTTCGTGCGTTCACTTTTGACAACATATTTATCTTTTGCTGCTCTTCCCGTGAATTTTCCAGTTTCCACAACAAGAGAACCGTCTTTAGATATTTTTCCAAGGCCCCGCCGAACTGTTTCTTCAATGTAAAAGCTATTGGGCTTATTAAAGTGAATGTCTTTATTTTGAGCATCAATATTAAGCGTCGATAAAAATTCGTTCATCGAAAAATCCTTCTTTAAATTCATAAATTGTTAAATATTGTAGACCTCTGAAAAGATAAGGGCAACGGGTTGAGTTAAGAAATTTTCATTTTTAAAAAGTTCGTGGTTTCTTCAAACGCGCTTGCGAGCTCATCTTGATTTATGACCCGGTGTGCGTATTGCTTGGTGGGCGTGACAAATTCGTTGTGCATCGGAGCAACTTGTTTGTAGAACTGATCATGCACACCCTGTGCTGTTCTTCCGCGCTCAGTGGTGTCGCGCTTCAGACGTCGATTGAATCTGACTTCTTCAGGTGCAGAGATGTAGATGCGGTGGTCAAATAAATTGCGCAAGCGCTCAAGATGAAAAATCAGAATACCGTCGACTAAGATAATAGGTCTAGGGGAGATAGCGATCGTTTCACTTGTTCTTGTGTGCGTAGCAAAATCATAAGTCGGGCAGTCAATAGATTTGCCTTGCTTTAAAATGCTCAGTTGGTCAGCAAGGAATTCAAAGTCAATGGCGCTGGGGTGATCGAAGTTTACTGCACCGCCATCCTTATCAAACTTAGATGATTGATCGATGTAGTAATTGTCTTGCCAGATAACGGTGGACTTATCTTGGTTAAAAAATTCAGACAATCGTCTTAGAAAAGTTGTTTTTCCTGAACAGCTGCCGCCTGCGATTCCGACGATGATTGGCTTAAGAGTCATCAGATCTCCAAAAAAATAAATTACTCACAAGAAGATTCTAGCACTTGAAAATGCCTTGGAACCTTAAACAGCAAATTTATCCGTCTGGCAAGGCTCAATAAAAACTGCTTTGTGCACGTGCTTTTAAGGTATACCCGATAATGGCAATTATCGGGTAGAGAGCGTTATATTTGTTAACTCAGTGTAAAACATCGCCGAATTCTATAACGTATTTTTATTTCTACCTTTTAAAGAAATGGATTCCTCGTTAGCATAAAAGAAAAGATAAAAGGATTAATGATGAAAAATGCAGCTTGGTATTTAGAGAAATATGGAGAGTCACATACACATCCGATAAACGTATTGATTCATAAAATTTTTGTTCCGTTAATCATGTTTAGCGTAATTGGTTTGCTCTGGGCCATTCCTGTACCGAGCTTTGTTGATTCAATACCTTTATTGAATTTTGGCATGTTATTAGTGATTGTCTCGATGCTTTTTTACTTAACAATGGGATTGAAGATATTTTTAGGGATGGCCGTGATTATTGCACCAATAGTATACGGAAATGTTTTACTCGAGAATTATCCACATCAAGTTTGGTTAATGATTGGGATTTTTATCTTCTCCTGGATCATGCAATTTATCGGCCATAAGATCGAAGGCAAAAAACCAAGCTTCTTTGAGGATTTACTTTTTTTACTTGTTGGGCCCGTGTGGGTTTTCTACCCTGTCTACAAAAAATTAGGTCTAGTCAGCTGAGTTTATAGTGAAAACTCTTGAAGGATATTAAGAGGAATAATCGCAAGCGTTTCTTCGTTGGTCGCTTTTAAGTTTACTTTTGGGGCACACCCTTGCTTGTAGGCTTCAAGCCATCTGCCTGCACACAAACACCAAGAGTCCCCTTCTTTTAAACCAGGAAAATTGAACTCAGGTTTTGGTGTGCTTAAGTCGTTTCCCGCGGTTTTAGAAAACTCTAAAAATTCCCAAGTTAATTGAACGCAGACGGTGTGAATTCCATGATCAGACACGTCTGTATGACAATAACCATTTCTGAAATAGCCAGTCATAGGTTCCATACAGCAAGGAATAATTTTTTCTCCAAAAACATTTTTTTGTTCATTCATTTATTGCGGCCTTAGTATTTTATTAGTGAATTGATGATTGCTTGATCAAAATTTTTAGAAACAGCTTCGCTAAAGCCGATGTTAATCAGGTCTAGTCGCTTACTTTCATCGATCATCGCACTCATGGCAATTACTTTTGTTTTTCCTTTTATATTCTCTCTGCCTAGAGTGTAAATCAATTCCTCCCCTTTTTCATTACCTATATTTAGATCGGTAAAAACAATATCCCAAAAGTGGTGATTTTCCCGAATAAGTTTTAGCCCGTCTTTTAAGCTCTTACAGAAAACAGGATTGGTTGCAATTGGCCCATCTTCAAAGAATACCTCGAGCAAATAATGAATGTCCTCAGAGTCGTCAATAACAAGGATGTTTTTTACTTTTTGGTTGATGACAAATAAGCTTTCTACATATTGATATAGGTTTTTAAATTCATTTTTCTTGCTAAATATTTTCTCTGCTTTCATGACTGCTGCGGTGCCGATACTTTCTATTTTTCCTGAAAAGAAAACGATTGGGATTTCTCTATCTTTCATGAAGGTTGAAATTTTATTGATGAGGTCAACTCCTTTTGTCCCAGGTATTTCAAAATCTAAAATAATTATTTTTGTTAGTTTTAATAAGTCTGGATATAACTTTAACTTTCGTAAAAGTTGATCTCCGTTGTGATAGACATGAATGCTTTTAGTAATATTTTCAAATTTTTCGGCAATAATAGATGCTGTTTCTTGATTGTCATCAATAATGATAATTTCATTATCATTAACTCCTACTCCTGCCATTTGGTCTAATTGAAGAAGGCCAGTGTTTTTTAAATTGTCAGGAGAAATATATATTGGCAATGAAATCTCAAATGTAGTACCGTTAGAACCGTCTGAATTGGCCGTTATCGTACCACCATGCTGATGACAAATTTGGCGGCAAAAACTTAATCCAACGCCACTTCCCTCGATTGAATTATCTCTATTAAGCCTATAGTAAGATTTAAATATATTTTCTAACTCCCCAGGCGGAATGCCAGGTCCTTGATCAGTAATTGTGATGACGATATTTCTGGGAAGTACTTTATGTTTTGTGAGATTAATCTCGATAATGGTTTGCTTTGTCGAGTATTTAATAGCATTTCGTACAACATTTAAAAGCATTTGCTTTACTTGTAGTTTTTGGGCCCTAACGAGGTATGTTTCAATGGACTTAGAGAATTCAATCGAAATTTTTTTCTCGCTTGAAATATTGTCACACAGACTAATGACCTCCTCTATTAATATGTTTATTTTAAAATCCTCTTCGCCTGTCTTTTTTCCTCCTGATTTTAAAAGTCCGGATATGAGATCCAGTCCATCCTCTGCATTTTTTTGAATTAGTTGTAGGTGCGGCTCTTGGTCTGCATTAATAGATTTTTTTAAGATTTTAGAGGTTGTAAGAATATTTGATAAAGGTGCTCTAAGGTCATGGCCAACAAAAGAAAGTAGGTTTACCTTTTCTAAACTTATTTTTTCAAATCTATTTCGTTCAATTTCTAATTCTCGTTTGAATTTTTCAAGAACCTGAACTCTCGATTCGGACTCCCTTTTAAAAGTTTGGGATCGATGAACTTTTTCATTCAAACTCTTAACGGCAGCGTTTTTAGATATTATTTCTTTTTTCAAACTCATCATTTCAGAATAAAAAGGATTTTTCTTATTTATAATCCCTTCATTTAAAAATTTTTTTTGTTCCCTGAAGCTTTTGTTTTGAAAAAAAATAAGAACAAAAAGATGAGCAAAAATACTTACTGAAAAGATGATTGATGTTTTAATGATATATGTCTTTTTTTTCTTGTAAAAACTTACTATATAGTTTTGAAAAACGGCCTTATCCTGATGTATTTCGAGAAATTGCGATGAGTATTTAAGAACTCTGTTAATTGGAACAAAATACTCATTATCTTCGGGAAAATAGTCGATGATGGCCAAGCTACTATATGGTAGAGCAATACTTCTTTTGGCCGTCACAAACAAATGGTGGTGATCACTCTTTAAATAGTAATAATATTTTACTTCTAGTTGCTTATTTATTTTGTTTACTTGTTGGTATATTCCCCAGGTGTCACTTCCATCATTTTTAAAACTCATTGACGAAAATGAACTAAGATATTTTTGCCACAGGCCTCTGCTTGCAATTTGAGGAAGCTCTTCTAGAAAAATATCCTGCAGGGGCACCAAGCTCTTTATCTCGTCCGTGCTTATGCCTTCACCCGCTGCTAAGTTATTTAAGCGCGAGGTAATTTTATCGTGATCTTCATTTATTGGTTCAAGTAGCTTAAGTGTTTTGTTTAAGTTTTCTAGCGAATAGACATCAGATTTAAATGACGATGGTGCCTCCTTTAGCGTGTGTGTTATTTGAAAGACGCCAATAACAAGGAATAAGAGACCACTTATTAGAATAATGTAAGTCGATTTGAGCATTGCTCGCTTTACGGAACAAATGTCAGGTTTTTTAAGGAATTAGGGAAATTAAACAAAATTGGTAAAGGAGATTTGTCATTTGAGATAAAAGTTTGCACCATATCTAAATAATTTTAATTAGGTAAACAAATGATGAAATTTATATCTTCTATCGCGTTCTTCGTTTTTAGCTTCACTTCCCTATCTTCAACAATCTTGCTTGATCAAATACCTTTACCAGACCTTCGACCAACTATGTATTACATTGCTAATGAAGCAAAAACAGAATGCGCTGGACGCTATAACGGTAGTGATTATGATGGAAGTGAAATTTCGGAAATTTTGACGCCTGCCGGAGAGTTAATCGCTAAAGTTTGCACTCGATTTTTCAAAGTTCTCAGCATGGAGGGAACCGGTATCATCTCTGATCGTGGTCAAGGTGAGCTAACTGTTAATTGGGCCGGTGATTATCGCTTTAAAGTAATGGATAAATGCGTTTATGGTGAAGGTGTTCAGGGACTTTGCCTAATTCCATATCACACAATCGCCGCTGACCTAACGGTCTATCCTGTGGGGACTATAATCTATATTCCTCGAGCCGAAGGCTTAATTCTGCCAACCGGAAAAACCCATAATGGCTACTTCATTGTGAGAGATACTGGCGGCGCATTCAGAGGTATCGGGCCTAAACGAGTTGATCTATTTGTCGGTGCTGAGGAAGATCGTGACAATGTTTTTTCACGAGTGGGAATGGATCATCACACAGACGAAAAAGCTTTTAAAATTGAAGGAAAACGAAAGATTAAAGCAATAAATTTCTTTAAAACGGAATTTCCGCAATTATATTAGACCAATATATTTAAATTAAATCCATTTAGGTGTTCTGAGTTTCAGGTAAAAAAATCTATAAATCTAATTACTATTTGTTTTTTTCTAGGATTTATCATCTTAGGCGAAAAGTAGCTATGAACGCACTTATTCTTAGTAACTTATTTAGCTCAAGAGACTATCCATGGGAAATCGTAAACTACGAGTTTTTTCAAAATTTTGAGAGTCCTCATACAAGAAAATGCTACGAAAGAGATATTCAACTATTTTTTGATTTTCTTAAAATTAACCAAGTTAAATTAAGTTCAGTTAAGGAAATTAAAAAAGTTCACATCATCGCTTATAAAAACATTCTTCAAGAGAAACAACAAGCTCCTAAAACAATTTGTCGTAAGTTGAGTAGCTTATCTAGCTATTTTGATTTTCTTGTCGAAAAAGACATTCTCGATATTAACTGCTGCCAAGGTGTCAGACGCCCCAGACAGATTGTAATTAATGAGACTAAAGATCTAAGCGACAAAAGCGTTCAAAAACTTTTTGAGGCGTTATTTGATGAAGAAGAAACGCCTAGTGTTTTCTTACATCGAGCAGTTATTTTCCTGCTTTTTTCTACGGGGATCAGAAAGGCAGAGTTGACTAGCCTGAAGCTTAAAGATTACCAGCAAATAAGTGATTCTACCTATTGCTTAAAAATTAAGGCAAAAGGTGGAAAGTATTTAACAAAAGTACTGCATCCATCAGCGAAAATGGTGTTAGATCAATACCTACATTTTCTTTGTGAAAGTGGTGATATTATTTCTGGTGATGAGTATTTATTGCGACCAACAAAAAATCCGAAAGATCCCAAAAACCTCAATAAGCCAATAAACCCAAAATCGATTGATTATATCTTGAAAAAATACTGCCAAAAAGCAGGGATCTTTGAAAGGATCAGCCCTCACTCGGCCAGGGCAACCTATATTGGTTCGGCCCTTGAAAATGGTGTCGAACTTTGGAGAGTCTCTTTAGATGTAGGGCACGAATCGGTGAGAACGACTGAAATTTATAACAAAAGACGCTCAAATATAAAAAATAGCCCTGTACATTCTCTGGGTTTCTTTAAACCTTTCAAAAAATCCGCTTAAAAGGTTGCTATTTCTTTTCGTCTCCAGATAGAATCCCTCCTAATTTTATGATTATTCAAGGAAATGAAGATGAAAAAAATATTAGGATTAATTTTATTACTAAGTACACTGAGTGGTTTTACAAATGATAACTTACCAGCATGCGGTACTGGGCCTCAAGATGATGCTCATTTAGATTGGAACAAGGCACTTGATATCAAGATTGATTTTTCAATCATGAAGGATGACGCTATTTTATGCCTTGGAAATGTTCCAGGTAGTCCATTTGACGTAGAGCTAGTTGTTTACAGAGATACAACTGGTTTGGAAAAAAAGTTTAAGTTCAGAGACCTTGAGGTTGGGACAAGAACGATTCTTTCTAGTGACGAGATCAGTTTTGGTGTAATAAAAAAAGGCAAAATTATGACTCTTCAATTAACAAGAGAGTCGATTGGAGTTAATTTCAGTGAAGGGGCAAAATATAAGGCTTCTCTGCGATTTTTAAGAAATTTGGCCAAGATTCCATTTGATAAACGAGATCACAGAGAGCTGAAGATCCAAATCAATCAGTCAATTACTGGCGAGTTCTATCCAATATTTAATGACACAGAATTTGATGAAATAAAAATAAATATTTCAGCACCATCTTTAGTCATTAAAGAAATTGATCTCAATAGTAATGGAAATACGGACAAAACAATCATAACAAAAAACTTACTCAAAGTGGATGAGCTTTAAGAGCTCATCCCATAGTTTGATTTTAGTTTTTCGACTAAGTTATTATAAGTATTCATTGCTTCATCTGAATTCATTCCTTGAAGCTTTTTCCACGCGTCCCACTTCGCTCGCTCTTTAACTTTAATCATTCCAGGTCTGGAACCGCTGACATCTCCTTCTGAGGCTTGTTTGAATAAACTGTATAGCGATAACAGTTCGTCATTGTTAGGTCTTTTTGCCAAGCTTTTTACTTCCTCTTGTGATTGTGAAAATCTTTGTTTTGCGTCCATTTGTACTCCTTTACTTTTAATGTGCTTTTTTAATTTTATATTCACTTAAAATCCCATAGTGGTCACTTAATTGAAATGTCTTATTTTTTCTTTTTATCGGCCCAGTAAAAACCAGTTTACTACTTTCTGGAACAAGTGTTGATCCTAGGTTGGCATGAAAAAGGTAATCTAACCTTCCCTCAGGTCCTTGAATTTTATAATGATTGTTGTCGCTGTATGTTTTTCCAATCTTATCTGGGTTCATAACTCGGTAACTATCAATTAGGTTAAGTTTTTTCATTAGAGCCTCATATTCTTTGCCCCCCCTTGGAAACCAATTTAGATTATTATAATTTCGTTCATCAATGTTGAGGTCAGCACCAATAAATAAAGGGTAGTTTTTTGTAATATTGAGGACAAACTTTTCAAATTCATTAAGTTGTTGAAGCTGATTTAGTCGCTGCTTCTTGTTGAAGTGCAACTTTTTTGGGTTGTAGTCGACGGAACCTAAATGAGTATTTATGCAGTTGATTTTCCCAAAAGCAGGTATTTCAATTTCACAAAATAGCACGCCTTTTCTAGTGAAAAATTCCTCGGTTGCTGTATGAGCACTGAATGAGAACGCTTGAGAGTTACTGTAATTGATTGGGGTTTTTGAGATAATCAATAAGCCGTTTCCTAGCATTAAATTGTTAAGCCATTTGAAATTTTTAATTCTCGGGTGGTAATCAGTTTTGTAATAACTATATTTGTAACCACGTTTTTTGAGTTCATTAATCAAATACTTGCGGTCAGACTTTTTCCAAATTTCTTGTAAAAAAATAATGTCAGGTGATAGGCGGTAAATTTCACTCGGAAGTGAGTAGATCCGAGCGTGATAATCTTTGGCGATGCTAAAGGGGCCAATTTTTAGACCCCAAGCATTGTAGGTTAAAATCTTTATTTTATTGGTTGAATTCTCCAATAATTTTTACCATCCTTCGAATTGGCTCAGCGGCCCCCCATAGGAGTTGATCGCCAACCGTAAATGCATTGAGGAAATCTTCCCCCATTCTCATTTTTCTTAGTCGTCCTACTGGAATGTTTAGTGTACCACTAACGCTCGCCGGAGTGAGATGCTGTAATGTTTTTTCCTTATCGTTGTCGATAACTGATACCCATTCATTTGCCTCATTAATCATCTGATTAATTTCATCTATCGGAATATCTTTTTTTAATTTAATGGTGAGTGCCTGTGAATGGCTTCTCATCGCTCCTATTCTCACGCATGTTCCGTCAATTGGAATTGCCATTTGCGTATTGAGGATCTTATTTGTTTCTGTCATCCCCTTCCATTCTTCTTTGCTCATTCCAAATTCGACAGGAACGTCAATCCATGGGAGCAGGTTTCCTGCTAAAGGGTTGCCAAAATTTTCTTTAGGAAAATGCGGGTGATTAAAAGTTTCAGTAATTTTTTGATCAATTTCTATGATACCTTTGCCAGAGGATATTAGGTGCTCTCCTGCTTCTCCAATAAACTTCATTTGGTTAATCAGCTCCATCATATTCTTGGCACCTGCACCACTTGCGGCCTGGTAGGTCATTGAGGAAATCCACTCAACGCAATCATTTTTAAATAGCCCATTAAGGCCCATTAACATCAAGCTAACCGTGCAATTTCCACCAA
>JAURQB010000102.1 GCA_030836365.1 Bdellovibrionota bacterium
ATTAGTCGTTTCATTTTGAATCTCCAATAATTATTCCAATTCGCGCTTTGAATTTTTATTTTTGGATCCTGCTCCGGGGCTGCGCGTTACAACTGTATCAGCGAATTTTAATTACATAAAATTTCGTCTAAAAACAAATTCATTGCATCCCAATTTGCCGCCAACTGTTTTGAGTTTAGAAAGGCTAAACCCTTTTTCTTTATAGAAGTTAAAAATTTCGGTGGGAGTTGACACCTCAAACGGATATCCACCTAGCCAATCTAGCAAGTCATACCAAACTGTCATTCCCCGCGGCATCTTTTTCTTCTTTAAAACCCTCAGCACTAAAGACGGAACGGTCGGATATAATACGTGCACAATAATCCAAACAGGGCGCATAAATAAAAACCGAGTGTAGGTTCTTTTAACCATTTTCCAATAAGCACTAGCAATTGTTTGGCGGTTATATAACGCAATAAACAAACACCCATCTTCTTCCCTAACCAAAGACACTATATTAGCCAACGCCTGCCACATCTGACCTGTATGGTGAAGAACCCCCCAACTGTAGACAAAGTCAAATCTGCCAAGAGTTGATAGGAAACCCTTATCCAATACCGATCCATGGATCACCTGCCAGCGGTCATCACTCGCGAAGAAACGCCTCTTCAATTCATCTGTACACCACACAGAAGATTCATCAAAATCAACAGAGGTAACACGCGCTCCCAAGTTACGTGCGGCCAACGAGAAAAGTCCGCTGCCACTACCCATATCTAGGAAAGTTTTTCCTTCTAAGCTTTCAACTTCAAGCATCTCTTTAATTGAGTTTTCTGCTTCTTTCACTCGCTGATCGTCTAAATAAAAGAGAAATTTTTTCCAGTTTTCTCCAAACTCAAAGCGTTTTTTCTCTTTAACCTCCATCTGAAAATCAGCTCTACTCATTTTGCTCTCCTGGCGACGGACGATAAGCCTTTCATCTGCCCGAGCGATTTACTACTACTTTTTGCACGCCTCGATATTTTTACAAGCAACTCCTCTAACATCTTTTTTTTCTCCCTCTTTGATTCCTCAAATGAAAATTCAAAGATTTATTCAGAACTGGCTCAAATTACGAGCTAAAAGTCTCATAGCAATTTTGGTATTCTAGTGTTTATCCAGTAACTTTATCTGCACAAATCGACCACTAGGCTATAAATTACCGATCGCTCTTTCTTACTTGAGTTACCATTGATTAATATTTGTTCCACCCATGTGTTTGATTCTTGGGTTTCGAACTCGACTCTAAAATCTGATTGTCAATTAACTTTTTGAATATTGCTGCTAGATAAATCTCGCATTCACAACGGACTTTAACGTCAAAATGGGAGTATCAATTTAAGGAGATTTTGAATTTTGAGCATCAACATCAACCAATTCGAAATCTCGAAAGAACTAGAGTCTCGAGGGTTTGCGATTGCCAAAAACGCAGTGTCCTTGGCTTTTGTTAAGCAAGAGCGTGAACGATGGCTTACTTTCTTCGACAGCAAACCGGTCACTCGAAGTTTTGTTAGAGGAGGCTTAATTTTTGGCGAATCTAATTTTTGCTCATATTCAAAAATTCCTTCATGGTGCATGTATCGCTACTTTGAATTTTTGTGGAATCCAACTCGCCATTCCGAATCATTAACAGTCCATACTGAAATTCACAAAGCGCGTAATTTAATCCAAAAATTTCCTGAAGCAGATGGTCTAAGTTACAACTCCGACTGCTTCGGCATTTACATCTCAACAAGCTTGTATCCTTGTGGAAAGGGCATGCTCGAAGCACATAGCGATGGACATGGAGATAAACCGATACTTCACTACATGCTTCCTCTAACTTTCAAAGGCTTGCATTACGAAAAAGGTGGTTTAAATATCAGAGACAAATCTGGTGTCGCCATAAATGTAGATGATCTCGTGCAACCTGGAGATCTTATTTTTTTTGACGGTAGATGTGAGCATTGGGTCTCCACAATACAAGGCGGCGAAGGAAAAACGTCAGGGCGATTAGCTGTTTTTTCAATTCCTACACATTTCTTAAAATCTCCTTGGATTGGGATTACGAACCGGACAGTCAAAATATATCTTCAAAACATTGTCTCTTTTATATCTCATTTTTTAAGAAAAAAACCAAAATTTCCTGAAAAATAATCTCACCTCTTCATCTTTTTTTTCTGATTGTAAGAGTGTTTTCAGAAAGTTAGCCATAAAGCACGACGCGGATTGTCGAGATATCGACACACCAGAGTTTCTTAACTATCAAACAAAGAGGCTTTTATTTACGCTCAAACTTATTAGTAACGATTAATGAGCGCCCTATCAGTTTGGCTCACCCAAACAAGCAAAACGTTAGGATGAAAAAATGAAAGTCACCCAAGTGAATGTTTACGCCAAGCGGCTTGCAATGGCGGCAGGTTACAACATGTCGAGCGCGGCGGTTGGTGACCCGGAAACGACGGTTATCGAAATACTGACAGATACTGCACATGTTGGATGGGGCGAGATTTGTCCAACCGGCCCTCTGCCGCAAGTCGAACATGCCCAAAGTATTCAGGCTGATCTTGGTCTTCTCGGTCCCGCACTTATTGGTGTCGACCCCGAGCAAATCGGTCTTGTCCATGACGCAATGACTGCGATCATGGATGGCGGTCAAGGCGCGCGATCCGCGATTGACATTGCCTGCTGGGATCTTCTGGGTAAAGCGCAAAACCAAGGAATCTGCGATCTTCTGGGCGGTGCCCGAATGGATCCGGTATCAACCTATCATGTCATCCCCATTGGAACGCCGGAGACATCAGCCCAACTAGCAGAAACGCTACAGGCCGAGGGGCACACTAAATTACAGCTGA
>JAURQB010000103.1 GCA_030836365.1 Bdellovibrionota bacterium
GTTGAAGAAATTGCTTCAAATAATCAGGTCGATTCATCCGAAGTGAATGAAGTTTTAGAAATGATTCAGTACCTTGACCCAGTAGGATGTGGCACTGAAGGGGTTGAGGAATCGTTAATTTTACAATCAATTATTCGCGGAGTTCATGGCCCTATTTTGGAGGGAGTTGTTAAAAACCATTTAATGGATTTTAAAAATAAAAGATTTGCCAAGATTGCAGACGCACTTGGTGTGAGCGAAGAAAATATTATTTCTGTAGGGAAAGTTATTTCAGAGCTGAACCCTAAGCCTGGACGCCTTGTGGTTGTAGATGAGACTCATTACGTTGTTCCTGATATTTTTGTTGCAAACGTTGGTGGGGAGTTCGTTGTTCAGGTTAATGACGATGGTGTTCCTAAGTTACGTATTTCCAACTTATATAAACAACTTTTATCTGGAGACAAGAAGGGAGATGAGGCTCAGGATTATGTTCAAGAAAAATTAAAATCCGCGATGTGGCTTATTAAATCTATACAAAATCGTCAGAAGACAATCTATCGAGTGGCAAAAGCAATTGTTAGCAGGCAACAGGATTTTTTTAAGAAAGGGCCTTCATTTTTAAAACCAATGATTCTTAAGGACATTGCGGAGGAAATTGGAATGCATGAATCAACGGTATCAAGAGTTACAAACAATAAGTACATGCACACGCCGATTGGGTTATTTGAGTTGAAATACTTTTTTGGTTCAGCAATTGGTGGTAAAGATGGTGGTATTGAGATCTCCAATGAGGCATTAAAAATTAAACTGAAGAATATAATTGAGCAAGAAAACCCTTTAAAGCCGCTTTCAGATCAAAAACTAGCAATTTTGTTGAGTCAGGATGATGTAAAAATCGCACGCCGGACCGTTGCTAAGTATAGAGAAGTTCTTGGTATTGAATCTTCTTCAAAAAGAAAAAAAAGGGCATAATTTTTTTGCCTGAAGTGCCGAAAAGCCACTATAGGTGGTTCAATCACACATACAGGAGATAGAATATATGCGTGTAACAATTTCGTTCAGGAACATTCGTCATACAAAATCGATTGATCAAAAAATTCAAGAAAAGTCAGAAAAATTGGCGAAATTTTTAGAAGGAAAGACCCTCGTTAAGTGGGCGTGCAACTTTGAAGATGGACATTTTTATGCGGAAGTGAGTCTAATCGGTCCGAAATTTGAGTACCATGCTCATTCAAGCTCAGATACTTTACTCACAACCCTTGATTTAGCGACTCATAAAATACAAAAACAAATCCAAAAAAGAAAAGATAAGCTTCGCAATAGAATTCATAATAAGCATAAAGATTTGGTTATTATGGATGTCGAGCAAGCATGGAGTGATCTTGACCTAGATGATGAATTAAAAGATGCAGCCTAGTGACTTTTTAAACTTCCTAGAAACTCTTTAACACTAACTCGGGCAGAAACAAAATGTTTGTGCTCGAGTCCCAAACCTTTTGTAATGATCCTAATTTCCTCAGACTCTGAATTATCTGCAACACCATCACTCGCGGCGACACTAAAAAGCATCTCTAAAATTTGATATCGTTTTGATTCCGACAAATTTTCTTTAAGAAATTGGGTGTAGCAGTGATTCTCTGTGCCCGCTAAAGTTTCCGTCTCGCTACAAGTGATTTCCGTTAACTTATTGGCAAGATCTTCACTTGCGCTAAGCCATTTCATCAAGCTCTTTTTCATGTTTACTTTTTCAGATTCCTCGATATTTAAGTCAACAAATGCTACACGCGCAAGAAGCCCTGAAATGCATGCAATTTCAGCAAGTTTAAGTTCTTTAAACTCGGGAAATTCATGCTTTAATTTAGCTTCAAGTGTTCCCTGAGGCTTATCATTCGATGGATTAAAATTTTTTTCAATAAATTTCCAAAATGTCATAAAAATATCCAATTGTTAGGTACTTATTTAATCATCTCAAAAGGGCTATACTGTTAATCTGTTATATAATAAGCGTTAAGTTGTTATGTTTATGATAACCACTTATTTGTTTTCTATATGATAGCCACTAAGTTGTTATGTATATAATAACCGAACTGTTAAATTTGACAAATTTGTAAAGAGGAAGAAATGACAAACCCTTTTGAGGACGAAAATAGTGATGTAGGAATAGACGATGCGCTTAAAGTCGATGAACCTAAAAAATATAAAGTTCTACTTCACAATGATGACTATACAACGATGGAGTTTGTCGTTCATGTTCTTGAGGACGTTTTTAACAAAACGGCGGCTGAGGCAAGTGAAATAATGTTAAAAGTACATGAGAAAGGCGTAGGCGTTTGTGGTGTTTATTGCTTTGAAGTCGCCGAAACAAAGGCTCAAAAAGTTGAAGTGATGGCAAAAAATGAAGGCCATCCATTAAAAATTTCAGTAGAGGAGAATGAATGATCGGTCAGCGATTAGAAATTACGATTAATAAGGCAATAAAACGGGCCAATGAACTCAGGCATGAGTACCTAACTCTAGAAAATGTTTTTTTGAGCCTTCTGGAAGATGAACAGGTTCGGCAGGTTCTTGGAAAGTGTGGAGCAGATCTACCATATTTAAGAGATAATCTAGAGAGCTATTTACATAAACCTGAAAACTTCTCTATTCTTTCCGAAGAGCGAGTTAATGAGTTGAGTGAAAAACATTTTGTTGATGAAGAGTTAAGAAATCTTGCCGCAAAAAATGGGGTTAAATATCAGCCAGAGTTATCAGTTGCTCTTCAACGGGTTATTCAGCGAGCGGCCATGCATGTTCAGTCCTCCGGAAAAAATCAAATCATGGGA
>JAURQB010000104.1 GCA_030836365.1 Bdellovibrionota bacterium
CTATCAAAGCTACGCCATCATCCCCATCGCAAACCTGGCAGCATTTGCGAAAAACCAAAGAATAAAAAATCTAGCAAGAGAGTTACTCGATCATCAAAGCAGAATTTTTAACATACAAAGCTATAAGGGAATAAGACTTCCCCCATTTAGAAGACAATTATTTTATGAACAACAAAATGAAATATTATCAGGTGATGGCGAAATTTCACGGCACGCCCTTCTGGTTGGGGAAATTGACTTTTACCCAGGTGGTAAGCAGCTTAGAATTGTCAATTATGGTGCTCACGTTATGTTTAGCTTGGCCATTTCAGGAGTAAAGATAAATGAAAGTACACTGAAAGATATTTTTCAAAGAGACAAAGATCAGTATACATTTTTTAAGCACCAAACACCTGAAATTTATCATCGATCTAAAAGTTACACTCTTAGTGCTGGGGGTGTACACGTTAACAGACTTGATGGAGGAACTAAACTCAATGATGGCTGGGCCATGCCTACAACTCTTTTAACAAAATATAAGGCAAATCCGACAAAAGAGAATTTCTTTCGATTTAAAGGTAATCGCCATCGACTAAAAAGAAGAAATACCTGTGTGTATAAAAATTTTGCCTGTGGGTTAAATTTCTCCTACCCCTATAACTTCAATAGTAATTGCGGAATAAAAAAAGGAGGATACATTTTTTTTGATTTATCCTCTAATAAGTGCGGAAACCACGCTGATCTTTTTATGGCCCTTAAAATTTTTAATTGTCATACTTTCAAATGTAGACGGGTTGCAAATAATTTCGGTTTTTTTGAAGTAAGAGAGAGCACAAATTTAAACTTCAATAGTTTTATTGAAGTTGTATTGAAAAATAACAAAAAAAGAAAAATTTCCCATGATAAGAAAAATGAATACATCACGTCAGAGAATGAACATATTTCTTTTATTCCTAACCCGAAGAGAAAAAATCAGTGGGAGATCATTTCTATAAATAAACAAAATGTTGTACGAGATTTTGAATATTGGCCTGCAGGTGTATTTGAACTAAGCCAATTATATACGAAATAAAAAATAGTACAATTTCAACTACTCAATTGTAACAGAGTAATAATTTAAAATAGAATTAAAAAAACTAATTGGAATATGTACCCGATTTGCCCAGTCTACTTCATTATGTCCGTCGTAAGGAAAGTGTTGAAAAACAACTTGATGAGGCCATACACCTTGGCTTTGTAGGAGATCTAAAAACATTTCTCTCGACTCATCATAAGTTGCATCTTGGCCACGTCCACCATGATCGAGATAAAACAAAGTATCGCCTGGCACTTTAAATTTTTCAACAACATCAAAAATAAAATAATCAAAAGCAAAAGCTGGAAAAGAAAGTCCTGCTGAGGCTTTGAAAACATTAGGATATTCCCACAGAATGCTAAATGATATTAGTGCCCCCATTGATGATCCCATCGTAAAGCGGCCATGACGATCATTAATCGTTCTAAATTTTTGATCAATAGATGGAATAAGATCTTCAACTAGAGAGCGTGCGTACAAATCTCCCTTTTCGAAATAATTGTATTCGGCATTTCTTTCACGGCAATGACAAGGGATAGCGACGACAATAAAACCATCTGTTTGTTTACGCTTAATCATCTCTTCAATTGTCTCATCTACTCCCCACTCTTTTCCAAAAGCAGATGTGTTTGGATCCAACGCGTTTTGCCCATCATGCATATAAATAACGGGAAACCTTTTCTGTGGAAATTTTTTATATGTGCTTGGTAGATAGACTTTAATATTTCTCTTCAACCCTAATGCAGATAATTTAAAATCAATTAACTCGACAATATTTTGAGGCAATGAGTTTGCTTTAAGGTCACACCAATTTTCAACTGTAATCGTATAATCAACGCTACCGCCATTTGTCATCAACTCATAATTTGGTAAAACTTTTCCCGTCTGAGTACACGCCTCTTCACTCCACGAGCCTCTAGTGATTTTAAATTCAAGTAATTTTGGCCGATCAATTAAAACGAGATTCACCTTATATAATTGATTTTTTATTTTTCTTAATCTCAGACAATTCGGCTTCCAATTACACAAGCTCTCCCCCTCGCCGGTTAGATAAAGAGAAGAATTAAGAGGCGTATTGTAGGGAGTTTTAATAATTAAATTAATCGATCGAAGCTCTTTTTCGCTAGCAACTGAAATTAGTGACGTAGAAATCAGGGCAAGAGCAATCCATGCTTTTATCATTTTAGGATCCTTAAAATTTATCGGTAGAAAATGCTACCAACGGCTTACTAGTTTTGACAAATAGAATGATAGTAATTTTCACACAGCTCTATTAGCTGCTCCCGCTCTAACACTGAGTTTTTGGTCCATGGAAACACAACTTTTTTCTGTATTTTACGATCAAACCAAAATTTACCGCTCGGATTTTTACCATGTGATAATAACCAAACTGCAGTATCACCACCTTGATCAGGTGTACGTAATCGGTTTTTCGTAAAATTAAAAAAGCCTGGAATAGCGTCGCGAACTCCGGAAGTATCAACCCAACCGGGATGCATCACCGAAAAACAAATATCCGACTTAGAGTGATAAGTTTGATGAAGATAATCGTTTAAAATAATCTGCGCTCTCTTCGCATTGGCATAAAACCCAACTTTGTCATATTTTTCAGATGCATTGGTAATTAAAGAATGATTATACTTGACCATATACATGCCGCCGCTACTCATCCACACAACTTGGGCCCCTCGATTCAGCTTACCCAATTCCATCAGTTTGCGTAGTAAAATAAAATGCCCAAGAACCTGAGAGGCGAATTGAGCTTCATATCCATGATGCTCACTATACTCTGTCGGCATCCCTCCCGCATTTAAGACGATACCGTCGAATGTTTCACTTTTTTGGGCAAATTCAATCACTTTGTCATGACAACAAAGATCGAGCGCCACAAATTGATTTTCATAGGTTTTCGATTTTAACGTTCTGCCCGTAAAGAGCGCCTCGGCTCCAAAACATAGAAGATTCTTAACAATTGATTCACCGATTCCCGAAGTTCCGCCTGTCACCAAAAAGCGCTTACCAGAGAGCGATTCAGACGTGATCGGAGCAAATTTTTTTGCGTGCCGATGATAACCAGATTGATCAAAAGAGAAATATATCGATTTATCGAGAATAGAATTTACAATCATTTCAGTACCTTATATGTTTCATCAAAAGAATAACTATGAAAATATTATCCCATCCATAGGTCCTTGAACACAAACAATGATAGGACAAACTGAATTTTAATAAGGCATTTAATATGATCAAGAATTTACTTGCTCTTGGAGCACTACTACTTTCGGCAAACAGCTTTTCCCTTGAAACTGACCAGTTCATGACATGGGAAATTGAACTAAAAAACTCAAAAGGTTTCGTTAATCGTTATATCAATGAAAATATTAATAATGTTTTAGCTAAATTAAATGCGAAGAAAAAAACCTATAAATGCTCAAGCGTTGCAAAAAAAGCACTTGCTTGGAACGGACGATCGACAGACTTTTTAAGTGTTATTGAAAAAACAATGTATGAGCATCCTGAAGTTGAAAGGTGGCCGGCTATTAACGTTTCTCAACGTGGAGTTGTTGAAGAAAGTATCTATGCTAATGTTGATTATTTTAAGCACAAAGTTTTTGGTGTGAATGTTCAACTAGATGGAATTTATATGGGTACTGATAAGTTAGGGCATTTTGTCACAGTTGGTCTTTCTTATTATAAAAAATATCTTCAAGGAAAATTCTTTGGTCTATCAAAAGAAAATGCAATTAAGCTTGCGATTAAAAGAGGTATTTTTTCTGAGCGAACTTACTATGGAAGTATTATTAGTGGCGTTTTTTCATTTGCAGACCTTGAGTCGAATTATCAAGGCTTAAGATTTGCCATCGATATGTGTGAAGGAGAAAATCCTCTTCTCGTTCAAGATGAAAATGGAAAATGGTCACAACGAAAGCCATTTGATATCACTCCATACCTTAACCCAAAATGGGATGAGAGTTACTATCCAAGCGCCTATATCAAAAAAAGATGGAAGCAAGTTAAGCCTAAAATTATGGAATATTGTGATCGGCGTTTTTCTGAAAAGAAATTAGCTCGTTTCGCTTACTATAAAAGTATCGATAAGGACACAGTCTCCTCCATTTACTTAGATGAAAGAGTTCAAAAAGGAAAATTAAAAGATCAAAAAGAATTCTCATTAGAGCATATTTGCCCTAAGAACTAGTCAGGCTCAACTCCTAGAAGCTGGTAGGAAACATAGCGTTTATTAATATCGCTCACATAGTGAACGGGTTCGGTTTTACGCATATCAATTAAAACTTGCTCTACGTTTCTAAACCATTTTAAGTGCTCCAACCCTTTTTCTTCAGCCTTTTTAATCGCTCGTCTTATTCTGTTAGGCCCGGCATTGTAAGAAGCAATCGCCATTCTTACTCTATTTTTTTCGCTCATCTCCTCATGGCCATCAAAATACGTTTTCTTTATCCAATGGACATATTTGATCCCGGCATGGATATTATTTTCGGCGTTGTCAGGGCCTTCAATTTCAGAAATATTAATATAAGGCTCATCTGCTGTAGATTGTTTAATTTGAAACAAGCCAATGGCCCCCCATTCATTTTTTATATCCTGAATAAACCGAGACTCTTGATAGCAGAGTGCAGCCATTAATCGCCAATCAAGCCCATACATTTCCGAATATTTTTTTATTAGGCCATCATAGGGGCTAATTTCATGCTTACCGAGCTCAACACCTTCAGACTTAATACGATTTAGCTCCTCAAAGTATTTATTGCTTAAAACATTTCCCAATAAACTGCCTTGCTTTACCTTGGGTATAAATTCGTTTAATGCCTCCAAGAGTTGCTGGTCTTCAGATCTGACCGCCCATGATATATCGACTTTCTCACTATCACTGGGAATAATTTCTAAATTCTTAAATGCTTGTACTCCAAGCTCTGCATAATCAGAACGAATATAGGCAGCGTCATACTTCCCTAAGCTAATTAGCTCCATGATGAGTTCTTCGCTCTCACTGTCTTCACCATCAAATTTTAAGGGAATTAAATGTTCATTAGTAGAGTCAGATCGCCTTAAATCTTTAAAAAATACTTCTGAGATAGTACCTTGGTTGGTTTTCCCAGGGGTGATAATTTCATCTTGTGGTAATTGCTCGATTTTTACATTAGATCTTTTAACAATTACTTCTTCAACTTTTTTATAGGGCATCGTAACAGCGACGGACTCATCTCTTACGTCTTTCGGACTTAAACCTGAGGCAATAATATCGCCACGTCCACTCAGAAGCATGGGAATTAGATCATCTTTTGCCACCGGGATTACTTCAAATTGAATCTTAATTTCACCACGCTCAAGATTATATTTTTTATTGAGAAATTTCTTAAACATTTTAAGCATCTCATATTGATAGCCACGAGGTTTTCCTCGGTGAAGAAAATAATTAAGAGAATTTTTATTTGTTAAGACTTTAAAGTATCGACGCTCATATAAAGTATCGAGATCTCCAAATTCTTTTTTCGATAAATGTTTACCAAGACGCACACTATCAACAGCAAAGCCATTGCCGGTAAAGAATAAAAGGACAAAGAATAAGAACAACTTCATGCAACGGTCTTCGGTAGAAACCAGGTGCTTTTTTACGACAATAAATATTATTTATCGCAATGAAAATGAGTAGTTAATACTAGTTTTAAGCGCTGTAATTTTGGTTTCTCTGACTTTATGTCTTGAATATAGAGGCAACTACTTGCGTCCCCTAGCTCTAGGATTTTTATTGTTCGATCTTCCTGAGACTCAATGCTAATTTTATCTTTATCATACTTTTTTATCGTCAACGAATTAACGATAAATCCATCTAGCTCTTCACCTGTTACAAATCCCCACATCGGAAATTCTAACTCCTCCATAAACTCTTCGTTATTAATAAAACAATTCGCGGTTTCTTTTCGTTTTTCCGAACAATTTCGATGAAACTTATCATTTAGAATTAGAACATAGCCATCAAATCCATCTCGATCTCGACCAAAACTATCTGCAATATCTTGCCTATAACTTGTTGAGACAATTGGGTCAAAAAACTCTAACAATTCACCTTTGGAAATAGGCTCATCATTGATAAAACTTGGGTCTTTTTCTTGCTTATATTTTTTTAATATAGGAGATGGCAAATCTTCCTCTTTAAAAGCAACTCCCATCAATTTTTCAACTTTGGGTAATGAGCACATATAAGGATCTGCGTGACAGTCTGCTATCCAGCCAAGCATTCTTTCTTGTTCCCAATATTTATACTGTTTATTAGCTAAATCAATTAATTCAGAAGTTGATAATTGAGGAAATTTTTTTTGAAAGGTTCTATACATTCTCGAAGTAATAACCTTATCAGTTGCAGGGTTCAATAACATATCTATTAAATGCGAAAAACTCGCCAGCTCTGTTCGTTGTCCGCGATAGTACTTCGTATCCGTCGTTAAACTTGAAGGCCAATCTTCATACCAATCAGAACTGAAGGAATTTAAGCTTAAAAGAAGAGAATAAAATAAAATTGTTATTTTCATAAACTCTTCTTTACAAGGCTACTTCTAGATAGTCCTCAGTCTAATGAATCAATGTAGATTTTTCACAATCTAAATAGCTGATTTTATATAAAAAAACCCTCTTAAAAAGAGGGTTTTTCAATATGATCTATTTGAGTTTGTTTGAAACTATAAAATCCGTGGAAATTTTAGGCTAATTACATTTTTAGCTTTTGAGAAAACCTCATCATATTCCTCACTTAAAAGATCCCCTGTTCCATTGTCTTCTATCATGATGTTCATTTTTTCAATTAACAACATTGAGGTGAAGAACTCTTCATTCAGTGGGTATTGATCTTTTAAAACAACGAGACTATCAAGTTCGATTTTATTCATCGTTTCAACATCCTGAGGCATCAAGCGCTCATTTGCCATGATTTCAATCTTTGATTTTGTCAGCATATTAATTCCGACATGATCCATTCCATAAGGAAATTTATCGACAATAACAAAAACCTTATTTGTTTTTAAATCATTGAAAAAATTTGCATAACCAGGGCCAGGAGGAACTGGATTGTAAAAACCAACCGTAAAGTCTTTATTTAATTTTTTAATATGCTTCATGTGACGTGGAAGAGGATATTCTCTCTTTGTGATATTAAAGCGTACATTCTTTTTAAACTTATTATACGTTTGAACTTCATCAGCTGTCGGAAAATCAAAGCTATTAATAATAAGATTTTCAATATTACTCTCATTGATTATTTGATGATCTCTCTCATTAGGAAATACTTCAGAAACTTCAATAATGACTTTCGTTCCAACTAAACGATCTAAAATATTCATCTGGTACTTTGTTGGAAAATAGCCAGAAGTAATTTTTATTGTTTGCAGATTTAATTTTTTCAACTGCATATAGTCGTAAAGGTCAGGATAATAACAACATACTTCTAAATTTATTCCCGTATCGTGAGCCTTTAAGGTCTCTACTTCCTGCGCATCAGGGTAGCTAAATGTTTTAAAAGTTAATGTTTTAGTAAACCCAAATGATCCGTAGGCCATCAAGGCAACAATCAGTAAGTACTTGAAAAAATTGTACATATCACTCCTCCGTGAATGATGGTAAATAAAATTGATTTCCTCAATGATAATATAAATCCCGTCCCATGCAAATGAAAACGCGACCCCGAGCATAAAAGTCAGGTATATATTTTTTTCATTCTCTATAAATTAAGATACCCTTATGTTAACAATTTTTCTTTTAATAAGGTTAATTCATGAGCAGATATATTTTGGGCATCGCCCTTTTTATTTCATTTTTAAGTAGTTCTTACTCTTGCGAGCAACGCTACATCATCACTGATTTTGATGACACAATCAAAACCTATGGACGAGATGGACACTTTTTTCGAATTGGAAACGCCTTATTTGGTAGAAAAATTAATGCGGGAATGGAGTATCTTCTCAAAGAGGTATCTAGTGAGTGTGATCTAAATCAAGGTTTTACGATTTTAACGGCATCCCCTAAGATTGTTGGGCCGAGTATCAGAAGATTAATTAAAAAGAATAATATTGATAATTACGAACTTATCATGAGACCACTAAACGAAAAAACTCTTGAATATAAAATCTCTCGAGTTAATAAAGTATATAGTGAAAAAAGAAAATCATTAATTCTCGTTGGAGATGACACCTCAAAAGACCCAGATGCCTATTTTGATTTTGCCTTAAAAAACCCGGAACTTCACCTAGCGACTTATATTCACAACGTCAGAAATCGACCGGCCCTTCGAGGACAGATAAACTATATAACAAGTTATGAAGTTGCTCTTCATGAATATCTTGCAGGAAGACTTAATGACAGGGATACCTTAACTGTTGGTTTACATATTTTAGCCTCTGATGAGTATGGAATTATTCCTAGGTATGGGTTTTGTCCGAGTGAATACACATTACCACAAACAAGTAATGAAGACTTAGAAAGAATATCAAGTCAAATCAAAAACAAAGTTCAATCAATTTGTCAGAAGCGACATGATTAGTTTCTAGAAAATTCGATCATGGTAAATGAGGAAATGCCTGCGCCCCAATAATTTTGACCAACACGATTCGATAACTCAGCAACAGCTTCACAAGGCATCGTATATTGATGCCCCCATTGATTTAAAATCATTTGGCATTGACCATTGAAAAACTCTACATCAACGACCGTTACCCAGTGTAAAACCTTTGAACTAGGGACTGATAATAATATAGCAACAGGTGCCCTTTTTACTTTACGTCCTTTAAATTTTGTTCGAACAACTTGATTTTCCCCCGCCGTCTGCATGACAGCACTTGCAACAGAGTTGATAAAATCTTTTTTATCATTCGCATAAAATGGTGTGAACTTACCTTTTGGACAATCTGTATTTTGACTAAAAAGTTGATTTACTCCAGCAGTAAGAACTTTTGTACGAAGCCCTGGTGTGTAATCATACGCGTAATATTCATCAACATCGTTAACACCAATATTCCAATGACAGTACATGTGATACATATTTGAGATTGAAGTTTGCCCACATAAGCCTTCTTGCTTAAACATTCCTTCTGATGCCGGTTGGACATACGAAATGGTTCCATCATCACAATAACCAAAATCAAATTCAGTATTTTTAGAACTACATCCATCAGTTAAATAGCTATCAAAATCTTTAACATGGTATACTGCTCGATCAACATCTGCGGCCAGCACAGGTATGTGTGAACGATCCTCGCAATGGTTGCAACTAAGCCCTGGATCGTATGTCCCCGTACCTGGAGTTGGGTCGATTGCAAAGCTATTGTTAATTAAAAGAAAAAAAGCAGTCGTGATTAATTGTTTCATGACAATAATGGGTGCAATAACAATGCCAATCAACATCTATTAATTTAATGACTTAGCTGCCATGTTGTCTAAACTTTAGCGGTTCTTCAGCGACAACAGTACAGTCTCGGCTCAATTTAATTAAATTTTTTTAATATAGAAGTAGGGCGCCATCGTGATATTTTTAATAATAAATAAAGGAAAATTAATGAGTAACACAAGGTGTCCTTGGTTAAATCTAAAAAACCCAAATTACGTCGAATATCATGACAATGATTGGGGACGTCCAGTGTTTAATGATCAAAAGCATTTTGAATTGATTACGCTTGAGGGAGCGCAAGCAGGTCTAAGCTGGGAGACAATTCTAAAAAAACGGGATCACTATCGAAAGGTATTTAATCAATTTAATATCGACGACGTGGCCAGATTTAGTGACAAGAAACTTGAAAATATACTCCTTAATCCAGGTATTGTTCGCCACCGCTTAAAAATTTTCTCCGTCAGAAATAATGCAAAATGTACGATCACCATCCAAAAAGAATTTGGATCGTTTAATAAATACATTTGGGGTTTTACTAAAAATAAAGTTCTATATTCGGACTATCAAAAATTAAGTGATTATCCATCCTTTACGCCAACAAGTGTTACTATCTCAAAAGATCTGAAAAAACGTGGCTTTAAGTTTGTTGGGGAAACGATCATTTATGCCTATATGCAAGCGGCAGGAATTTGCCAAGATCATGCAACAGGCTGCTACCTCTATCGCAAGAAGTTCTAATTGACGGTTGCCATTGAGTTTAATTCGTTTTTTAATATTCGCTTCTCTTAAAATGGACCTATATGAAACGAATAATTTCACTTTTTATCCTAATGCTGTCGTTACCCACTAAAGCGAATAATTGCCAATTGGAAAATTCAAAGAAATATCTCGCCATCAGAAATAATTTAATCCTTACACACCAAAGCAGTGACCTAAATAGACAAAACAATCAAATTGAAACGGCCATTATTGCTCTTCATGGAACGCTTCGAAATGGTAGTGAATACTTTTCTGATATGTGCAACTCGCTTGGCGAAAACTTAAATAAAACATTGGTGATCTCTCCAACATTTAAACGCGAAGACGATCCAAGACGAGAAAACGAACTTTACTGGGGGCGACGCTGGTACCAAAAATGGAAGTATGGCTACGTTTCCCAAAACAATGATCACATCAGCAGCTACGATGTGATGGATGAATTAATCGAAAAAATATCAAATCCAAAATTGTATCCAAATTTGAAAAAAATA
>JAURQB010000105.1 GCA_030836365.1 Bdellovibrionota bacterium
AATTCCAGTAATATTAAATTTCAAGAGCTCGACACATTTAACCAAAGAGAAGTTGATGAGTTAATCAAAGAAAAATACGCTGTCTGCAACTTTGTTGGGCCATTTGCCAAATATGCTCCAAATATTATCGCCGCATGTGCCAAGTATGGCGTTCATTATCTAGATATTACAGGCGAAATTAATTTCATTAAAGAAATGATTCTAAAGCACGATGAAGAGGCAAAAGAAAGTGGCGCATCTATTATTCCTTTTAGTGGGTTTGACAGCGTTCCAAGTGATCTCGGCGTTCACCTAATCAAAAAGAAAATAAATCAATTACATAATGAAGATATCCAGAAAGCCCATATTATCTACAAGGCAAAGGGCGGTATAAATGGTGGAACAATTGCCAGCGCCTTTGAATCAATTAGCACAATATCGAAAGAAGAAATGATGAACCTTCATTATTTATGCCCAAATGAACGAGCTTATTTTCCTCCATTGGAAAACAAGTTTCGAAAAAACCAAGCCGGTCATTTTGTCGCTCCATTTTTCATGGAGCCCATTAATAATAAGGTCGTCTATCGAACTAAATTCCTTGCAGAACACAACGGGTACGCCAAAAACTTCATCTATGAAGAATCCATGTACACAAATGCCCAGTTAAGTTTTATCAGCAGTTTGATTGTACAGAAATCCTTAGATTTAACTGATTTTTTAATGAAGAAAAAAGCAACATCAAAAATGTTAAGAAAAATTCTTCCAAAACCAGGACAAGGGCCTAGCGAAAAAATCATCAATAACGGCTTTTTTAGCGCAGAAGTAGTTGGAATATCTAGCTCTGGAAAAATTGAGACACTCACTCTAAAAGCGAGTGGAGACCCAGGTAACAAGGCAACTGTAAATCTTGTCTTACTCTGCTTAGAATGCCTCTCTGAAATAAATAATCCGACTCCTGGCTTTCAAACTCCCGTCAGTTGTTTTGGTGATAAACTAGAAAAAAATATGAATAATTTTGAATTATCAATAAAGGAATAAAAATGAAAATTTTAAGTTTGTTAATTTTAGCTCTTTGCTTAAATTGCTTCGCTCAAGAGGGAATGGTCGTCGATCAAAAAACTGGAAAGATATCGTACTCTGCTATTGGTACTGTCACGTTTATCAAAGGAAAGGTTTACAGAACAAAAATTGCAGAACAAACCTCTGAAGAATTAGGGGTTAATTTTCCAATTCTTGAAAAGGACATTATTCAAACAGCTGAAAAGTCAGCGATCAAGATTCAAATGAGTGACTCCACAATTATTACCCTAGGTCAGAATTCTCATTTCAATTTTGAAAACTTTACTGCAAAAAGCAAGTCTGAGAGAGAAGCGGCTTATGCTTTAAAAATGGGAAAAGCCAGAGTGGAGGTTCCTGTCAAACTAAGCAAGGGAAAACTTAATTTTAATACGAGGACTGTTTCTCTAGGTGTAAGAGGAACTGAGTTTCTCATGCAACAAGAAATCGATAAAGATGGTAACTCTAAAGAACAAATTGCTCTTCTGGAAGGAGAAATTGAAATCGAAAGAGAAGATGGAAAAACTCAAACAATGACAGCTGGGGATCATTACCTACTAAAAAAGCATTCTAGTGATAATAGAATTCTAGATCGTATGGTTAAACTGGAGCCAAAGTTTTTACAATATTTAAAAGCGGAAGGAGTATCAGAAAAAAGCGTTAAACCATTTTTAACAGAATTAAATGAATCTCTTTTAAAAGAAGCTTCGAATAGCAACGAGAATAAAGATTCAAACGGCAGTGAAGAAAGTGGATTTAAAAAAGTAAAAAACTTCTGGAAAAAAAGCCTTGAGAAGCTTAACAAGAAACTTAAGGGTAATAATGAATAAAATCATTATCGCGACAACCCTTGCGGTACTACCCTATACAACTTTCTCCTCTTTTCAACGTTCACTAGATTTTGGTGAAAAAGAAGAACAAATCACTTTGCCTTCACCTCCTATCGGCAGTAAGAAAATCGCCTCTAAAAACAAGCCTGGCTTCATTAATATTGACAAGAATACAACTCAATACATTGATATTAGAGCGTACGGCGATAGTGGATGGAGCTGGACTCATGAAAGTCCGGCAATGATTGCAGAGTTTGGAAAGGCATTAGATACTTTTTCACCAAGTGGAGAAATTTATCGAGGTGATATTAATTTCATCAACTGGGAGAGTACCGTTGGTTACACCTGCGAACAGTGGCATGCACCTTACGTAAGGGGAAGAAGCTACGCTTTTCTCGCCGAACCGGAAAATGTTATTCAAGCAATTGATAGAGGAATAGAAAACTTTGCTCTATCTAACAATCACACCAGAGACTGTGTACAGAACCTAGATACCGGAATGAATGGCCAGCTCACAACAGTTAAATATCTTGAAGAAATAAAAAATACTCATCCCACACTTAACTTTCATGGAATATCATCAGGAGATGATAAAAATCACATTAAACTTATAAGAAAGAAAATTAAAGGAGTTGATCTTACTATCGCCTTTGCGAGTTATTATACCGGGCGAGATAGATGTCCACATAGCGTCTGCACGGAAGATGCGGATCAACTCATCTCAAACTTTAAAAACACCACCGCCGACCTCAAGATTTTAATAATTCATACAATGAGTGACCAATCAACACTTGTTGAAGTTGGTTCAAGATTTATTGAAGAAGCAGAGGGAAATATTGTCTTTGGAAGTGGACCTCACAGATGGAAGCCAATTCGACATAGAAATAACTCAAAGGGTGATGCGATTATATTTGATAGCCTTGGTAATTTTCTCCACCCAAGTATGGCCGCGCAAAGTAAAAATATTATTGCAAGAATTTTAATCGATCCAAACTCTAAAAAGATCGCTCAAGTTCAAGCAATCTCTGTTCGAAACGAACTTAACACCGTCGTTCCCTCTGAGATTTCCCCAACGGTAATAAACTCTGAATTTGAATTTACCTCTAAAGATTTGATTAGTGATGAGAAAAGCTTCAAGGCAATGTATTTTAATTTTTAAATTACTCACAACAAGTATATTACTAAGCTCTTGCGTGAACTCTATATATCAAGAAATTGAAAATAGAATTGACACTCATTACGAAGAAAAAAGAATTCTCAGATATTGCACATTTTCGTTAATCAATTTTTATCGTACATGGCAAGACGCCCAAGTTCTTCATCCTGATATTCGCTCCTTTAACTTCGGAGTAAATTCAAGCTATACTAAAAATACCCTTGATAATTTCTTGGCTAATAATAAAAATACTCAAAACAACATCGCTCAAATAGTAGACTTGCTATTGGCTTCCAAGCCGAGATATTTTGCTCATTGCAAAAACTTTCTCGAAAATAACTGTATTGATTTTGACACTCATGAAAAGGTCCGCTGCCATGAACTCAATGCTAATACTTTTTATTACAATAAAGTAAAAAATTCACCGTTATACGGAAAGCTAAAAAAAGAGAAACAAGATTCAATAAATAAGAAAATTGACGCTAAAAACCATCTGTAAAATTTAAATAAAACTCTCGAACGCCAGTGCTTGAGTTAATAACTCCTAAGTGCATTCGCTGAATAAATCTTTTTGCTAAGATTAATTCAAACTCCAAATCGGCTCCGTAATGAGTTTCATAGGATAGTAAAAAACCGTCATATTTTGAAACTCCTCCAAAACCCTCTGCTGCCCACCTTCGAATACCTATTGGAAAATACTCATTATAAGCATCTACCTCAAAGACCGACTTAACACCAGCAGTGGCAGACGCAAAGTACCTTGATTGATCGCTTATTAGCGTCCGACTCATTATTGGATATAGTTTTCGCCTGCCTGACGAAAGTCTCCCAACGTCAAACCAATCTCGAAAAGAATATTGACCAAACGCCTCCGCGCCAAAAAAAACATTGTCAAAGATACTTTTATAAAAGTTTGCAAGAATACCTAGTTGTAAACCATCAAGGTCGTAATCAATCTCAGCATAAACACTTTGATAATCAAATGGGTCATAACTAATAACATTGTAATATTGCCGTAAAATATCTAAGCCCAAATAATTATCAAAATTAAATTCAGAGCTCCCAAAACCTAGCCCAGAGCTCCCCGTCACGAAAAAATCAATGTCATCAAAACGATAGAGATGATACTTTAAAAGACCCCTCAATGAACTTTTAGAATGGACGTCACCAATCCTTTGCGATGGCTCAGAATCGAAAATCAACCCCCAGTTTAAAAGCTCTTTTTGATTTAGGTAAGATAAGTTGTAATATTTCTCTCTCGTTTCTGAATTTAAATCAAAGCCAAGAAAAATACTGTTATAATTTAAAGGATCAACTAAAGTCGCATTTCCAATAACAGAGGTATCTCCATTAATAATAGAGTTAATAAAAATATTTGATCTGGAATATTTTAAATTTTTAAATTCACTATACTTTTCTGGCTTCGCCTCAATTTTCCCACTTTCAAAAGGCGCTTTTTCACTCCAGCCCTCCTTTTCAAAATAAAAAGCGTATTCATACGCAGGGTCAAATTTCGCGTCCTCGATATGGGCAATACGATATTCATACCCCCTCTGTCCTAGCTCGACGACAAGAAAGTATTTACTTTCGATCCATCTCGCATCAACAACTAGGTCTGACCTTCCGACACGCATGGTTTCTCCCATCGTATGCATGAATAATCCACTTCCTCGAGCTGTTGGGCCAATAAATAAAATCCCACCGGTAGGCATAACATCGACGGGTTTACCATAGTAACCTTTGTAAGAGTATAGCTCCTTATTACCATGCATTAATGTTCTCTTTTTCCCATTTTGCTTAAAATAAATAAGTTCTTTTTTAGGATGAATTAGAACTGAGCTGTACACTTCTCCAAAGTCCTTTCCATTGTACACAATAAAGGGGCGCTCAATTGATCTCTTCGCGTCCGCATAAACAACCATTTCTCCACGGATGTCCATAACAAACTTATCTTCAAATGTTTTAAAGGGCTTCATATCCACACCCCAAAGGCTTGGTATATTTTTGGTTTTATCAACTAGGTTAACTGCAGCTGAGTAGAAGTATTCATTAATTTCAAAAATTTTCCCCGGCAGTAAATTGGTGCGCTTTCTAAAAATTTCATCTCTATTTTTTACGACGACAAGCTCGCGATCTGCATTACCATTCTCAGAACTCAAATAAAAAACACCCTTCTCATTTTTATTGAGGGGATTATACACAGCACTAGTACTAATTAACTCTGATTGAGAAAAGCGTAACTGTGCATTTGCATTGACTCGATGGTCGGCAAAAGCAGTAAGGATATAATCGTCAAAAGATTGTGCAAAATATTCTTCAAAAGCATTAAAAAATCTTGTGGGGTTTAAGTATTTTGTTGAAAAATATTTAAAAAATTGCGCCGCTCTTTCAAATCCATAATCATAAGCAAGGTGCGCCCAAAAATAAGCTCCAGCGATATACTTCTCTCTCTGAAATGGAAATTCGACATGATTCATTAATATTCTATCAGGCCTCAAGAGATTTTTATTTAACATCATATAAAACATTGCTCGGTAGTGCCCTGAATACAATCTTCCACCAAAGCCAAAGCGCGACTCGTTAAAAGTTGCATTTCCCTCTAAAAAGAAATCCGGCATAGCAACATTTGGATAAGTCAAGACAGGTAGGGGAACAGTGACTAATGGAAAAATTTTTATTGGAATTGGTAAGAAATTAATCCAATTATTTCCCAGAAATAATTGAGAAAACTTACCCGGCCCAGAATTATTAACCGACAGCTGATAGAGGTGTGAAGTCTCATGATAAACAAGTGTTGCCAACCAGTTTGTTGTGGCAAAGTCATCAAATTTAAAAATCCCGCCAGGGTACAAAACAGCAGTCGAGAAAGGATTCATTGTTACATACCCATTACCTAACTGAGATAAGTGGGAAGCAAAAATGTATTCAGTATCCCCATCAATACTAAAGCCGTACTCGATGTCGTAAACCTCCATTAGCATCGTATTAGTGGTAATAATTTTTTCTGCAAAATACTTGTATGCATTGGGAAGAATATAGTACATATCCTCTTTTTTAAGACGGACATATGGAAGGTCGTCATAGGCAACATTGTTTGCTAGGACATTGCCCGATAAAAACGTACAGGTAAACAGAATCAGGATAAATCGATACACCAAATAACTCCTCAATAGAGTTTAATTTATTTGCTAACTACCTTATTATAGTTAATAATTGTAAATGTTCTATTAATTTAAGTATTTTAAAAAATATTGGGAGCAACGATGAAATTAACTATCTCAAAAATTGTCATGGCAATCACTTTGATCTCTTTGATTGGGTGTGGTTCAACTTCAAAAAATAAAAAGAATTTGTCTAAATACAAAATTAACCAAATTGAAATTAACTCTGACTCCGACAGTAATGAAGCTGGTGCGCTTGAAACAGTATATTTTCCATTTAACTCCTCTGACCTTCGTCAAAATGCTCAAGAATCCCTTGAGCTAAATGCAGAATTTTTAAAGAAATTTAGAACCCTAAGAGTTCAAATAGAAGGTCATTGTGACGAGCGAGGTTCTGTTCAGTACAACCTTGCGCTAGGAGAAAAAAGAGCTCAATCAATTAAAGATTACTTAGTTGCATCTGGAGTCGAGCCCAACAGAATCACAACGATTAGCTTTGGGAAAGAGAGACCTATTTCTTTGAACCACGATGAAGTAGCATGGTCTAAAAATAGACGAGGAAACTTTGTCATCGTTGCGAAATAATTTAATTTTAATCCTTTCATCTCTAGCATTAGGGTGTAGCTTAGTTTCAACAAGACCCAAGCTAGAGATGAATCTTGCTGCCGAAGCTATTTCTGCAGCAAGAAAAGCTAACTCCCCAATTCTTTCATCCACTCTTTATCGTAAAGCCGAATTTTACTACTTACGAGCAAAAGCAAGCTACAGAAGAAAAAACTTTTCCAAGGCAAAACAGTATGCATTACTTTCTAAAAAGTTTAGTGAGGAAGCCGAATTTGATGCTATCAAAAAAGCCCTCAACAATTAATTATATAACTCCCTTGTTACTGCTACTTCTTTCAAGTTGTGCAACTCAAGAAGACATTGAGCGCAGAGAATTAGTTGATAAGCTCAAAGGTGATATGACTGGGCAACAAAATATTACGAAATCGCTTTTGTTAAAAATTTATAATATTGAAAATAACTTAGGTATCGTTAGCGGAAAAGTTGAAACGGCCCAGCACAATCTCGAAGTAACGGAACAAAATACAATTGACGATCTAAAAAAAAGAGTTGAATCAATTGAAAATGAACATAAACAATATGTCATCGATACAAATGCAGAGATATCTAAACTTCATAAAGAATTATCATCCCAAAAGTCTTACCTCGAAAAACTCCTTAAGGAACTAAAAAACATATCCAACGAGGATAAACCAAAAAATCAATCGTTATTTTCTCAATCAATAGTAAATTATCAAAAAAGAAGATACAAAGACGCCAGGACTCAATTTTTAGAAATTGTAAATAACATTGAACCTCATCAATTAAACCAACGCGATCAAGCATTAGTTTTTCACAATTTGGCGATGACTTTTTTCATCGAGAGAGACTACAAAAACAGTCAAATATATTTCTCAAAATTATTTACTCAATATAGCTCTAGTCCCTTAAACTCTAGCGGCCTTTACCACCTCGGTATGTCTTTTAAAAATCAAAAAAAGATGAAAGAAGCTAATGAAATGTGGGCAATACTCAAGACAAAATATCCTAAGTCAAAATATACAAAGCTCGCGATGAAGGCAGAAAAATGATAAAAATAAAGATACAGTATTTGCTTTTATTCATCCTTCTCTCTTGCACAAACAAATCAAGTGAACTCGAGACAAAGCAATCACTTTCTTTAATATTCACCGGTAATATTAATGCAGAAATTGAACCTTGTGGTTGTCGTCAATTTCCGCTAGGTGGTATAGACAACGTGTACGGAGCACTTGAAGAAGAAAGAAAGAATTCATCTATTATATTTATCGATACTGGAGACTCATTTTATCAGGCTGGATTCGTTCCTGACTCTGAAAAAAGTTCATCATTAGAAAAAGCTAAAGCTGTTCACGAAGGACTAAATTTACTGGACTTGAATTTAAAACTCATTGGAGAACAAGATGCTGCAGCAGGATTTGAGTCACTAAAAAGCTTAATCAAAGATGCCAAATATGAAATTCTGATCTCAAACTTGAAAGAATCAGTAGACTTACCTCACATAAGTTTCAAACATTTCAAGTTTCATGAGCATCACTTATTTTTTATCGGAGTTGTAAACCCTGAAACGATGCAAAATCACTCACGTAACTTATTCAACTCACCAATTACATCAATTAATTCCGTGATTAAGAAATTGAAATCTGCAAATAGTTTTAACCCCAATGATCCCAATCACCATCTAATTTTACTTTCTCACTCAGGACAACAATTAGAAAAAGAAATCGCCGAAAAAATTCAAGAAATTGATTGGATTTTAGGATCGCACTCGATGAATTTTACTCAACAACCTAACCAAATTAGACAGACAAAGCTGGCACAAATGCTATCTCGAAATCACTACCTAGGAAAAATATCTTTCAATAAAGGTGAACTTCATTCTAAGTATTCAACAATAGAAATTAATCAAGAATTATCTAAAAAACCGAAATCAAATCCACTCATTAAATTCATTCAAATAAAAAAAGAGCTAATCGATAAAATTCAAGTAACAGAGCAAAGTCAAAATAACCATCAATTTTATCAAACAGAGCAAATTCCGACTTCCGGCTCATGTATCGATTGTCATGATACTCAAGGAACTTTTTGGCAATCAACACCTCACTCTCTCGCTTACATCACGCTAAAAAATTCAACAAAAAATCATGACCTTGATTGTTTAAAATGCCACTCGCTAGGAGGAGGTAATCCAAAAGGGTACCTTGACTCTCAAAAAATTGCCATCACGGAGAATCCTAGAGATTATTGGAAAGATGTTTTTAGTACAATCAAGCCGAGCAAAAAGATTAGAGATCTGTCTTCGAAGCAAATTCTTAAACACTCTAAAAATTGGTACGATTTAGACCTGAAGCATAACGTTTCTCACAATTACGCCAATGTTCAATGTCTGAGCTGCCACCAGCAAAGCGTTGAGCACATGAATATTCCTTCGAAATATAAATCAACCGGCACTGAAGCCGTAAAAAAGGCTTGTCTAAATTGCCATACATCAGACCAGTCCACACACTGGTATAAAGAAGGCCAGTTAAATCAAGACATTTTCAGTGAGATGTACAAGAGAGTTTCGTGCCCTAAGGTAATAAACGAATAGTACTTGCCAAAAAGCAGCCCAGCGAATATAACCTACTGCATCAAAAAGAATACAAGTAGTAAGGTTATTACCTATGATTACATTGGGAATAGAAACAAGTTGTGATGATACTTCAGTTTGCTTACTGAAGACAAATCCTGAGACAGGTGAACTTCCAAGCATTTTGGCCCATCACTCCTTTTCACAAGAAACGATATTACAACAATGGGGTGGTGTTGTACCAGAAATAGCCGCAAGAAATCATCTCGCAAAAATTACCCCTCTACTAAAGCAAGTTTTCTCTACTGCAAAAATTACCGCCAAAGATGTCGACCAGATTGGAGTAACTACACACCCAGGGTTACTTGGCCCTTTATTAACAGGTGTTAATGCTGCAAAAACAATCTCATTAATTCATCAAACTCCGATCAATCCGGTTAACCACTTATTTGCTCACCTTGAGGCCATTCACCTAACGGAAAATGTGACATACCCCTACCTTGGTTTACTTTTTAGTGGTGGTCACAGCTTATTTTGCTTAGTTAATTCATCTACTGAAATGAAGGTTATTGCCTCAACAAAAGATGACGCTGCAGGAGAAGCTTTTGACAAGGGCGGAAAAATGCTGGGCCTTGACTACCCTGCGGGAAAAATTATTGATGAATTAGCAAAAGATGGCGACTTAAAAAAATATTCTTTTCCCATTGGACTTCAACATAGCAAAGATGCCAAGATGAGTTTTTCTGGCGTCAAAACATCCCTTCGTAACTTTATTGAAAAAAATAATTTAGAAATTGAAAATAAAAAGTCACAAATGATGAAGGACGTATGCGCCTCCTATCAAGAAGCAATTGTACAAGCAATAGTGTCCAAAACAAAGGAAGCAATCAATCTCGTAGAACAAGAAAACTCTCTTCCTCTAGTATTAGGAGGAGGTGTTGCATGCAATTCAAGGTTAAGACATCAGTTAAAAGAAAACTTTCAAAATATACACATTGTGCATCCTAATTTTTGTACTGATAATGGCGCGATGATTGCAAATTACGCTTCTCGTACTCCCGAAAATAATTACCCTTACCCCGAGTCATTGAAACTTGATGCCAGAAGTCGATTCATAAAGAGAGATAACAAGTGATCGAAAACAAACCCAAAGCAAATAAAAAATTAGGCCAACATTATCTTAATAATCAGACGACAATTGATCACATCTGTGAGGATTTTAGTGGCATTTATGACTCAATACTTGAGATTGGCCCGGGCCCTGCAACATTAACAAATAACTTAGTGAAAAAAAATAAGCCATTATTATTAATTGAAAAAGATGAGCGCTTTATTGAAATACTAAGTCAGCTGTCACCATCTATCACAATCTTTAACGTTGATGCGTTAGAATTTTCCATAGAAGAAAAATTATCTGAATTAAATTTTTCTGATACATGGCTTGTTAGTAACCTTCCTTACAATGTTGGAACACCTATCATGATAAAATACATGCAAGTTCCACAAATAAAATTTTTAACCTTGATGTTTCAAAAAGAGGTTGCACAAAAAGTATACCTCCCGCTTAATGGTGAAAAAAAGATGCACAAAGAGATGAATTCTCTTCATGCCTTAATAAACAATTACTTTGAAATTTCATTGCTGCAAAAAGTCCCTCCGGGACAATTTTCTCCTCCTCCAAAAGTAGATTCAGCAGTTATTAGCCTAAAGAAACGACCTTCTCCTCAAATTGGATGGGATGAGTTTAAACAATACGAAGGATTTTTAAGGAAACTGTTCTCAAATCGTCGAAAACAGCTGGGATCCGTACTAAAAAATTTCTATGACAAAGAACTTGTGGTAAGTAAGTTCGATGATTTAAACATCGAAATAACTCGTAGGGCCGAGACCCTTCTATTTGAAGAAGTGATCTCCATATACCTAGAATTAAAATAAATAAAAGGTTTCTATGAACATATACAAATTAATCATCGTATTATTCATCTTAATTTCCACAAATGCTTATTCAAGTTTCCTCGAGGATTTTGCGGCTTCCACGAGGGCACTCGGCAATGCAGGACAAGCCGATCTTCTAAATCCAGGGGCATCAAATAACTACTACATGCCAGCTTCTCTCGCCTTTAATGAAACTATTCAAATAGAGGGCTCTTCTTTTGTAAACCTCTACAACATTGACCCCATTAACAATATCGTCATTGAAAACTCTATTAATACAGAAGATGGTGAAGAGAAAATAGGTACTATTGAAAACGATTTTTCTAGTCTCATTATCAATAGCGTTCATTTATGTCTTCCAATTGAAAGAATAAATGCATCAATAAACTTATCGCTAATCTCCCCTTTTCCCTATGCTGCTCAATTCGATTCAGGTGATCCATACACGCCAGAATATTCTCTTCTAAAAGCAAGACCAAGAAGACCACAAGGTTTTTTTAATTTTGCTTATGCATTAAATGATTCATTATCATTTTCTCTAGGTGCTCACCTTGGAGCAAAAGCTGAATCCAATATATTCACAAAAGCTGCTGTTAATAATCAAGGCGAAACCACTCTCTATACATATGCTAGCGGAGCCGGAGAAGTGACGCCAAAACTTGCACCGGTTGTCAGTTTATTTTACCGAGCAGAAAAGTGGAGCGCTGGTTTATACTATCAAGGAGAAATGGAATCAAACCTAAAAGTTGATTTAGTTGCCGATGAAATTTCTACAGGGATTATTTTTGACTCTATTATTGAGTCGGTTCTATTTTATGATCCGCAAATCGCCAAACTTCAACTGAGCTGGAATATCAATAATCGATTTAAATTACACTCATCAGTGAATTATTATCTTTGGAAAGATTATCAGACTCCCAAAATTAATATCACTCAGCTTGCTGTTATGACTGGCACATATAACTATGAAACACTCCAACTACAGAACTCCATCTCTGCAAAAATCGCTGTGAATATAAACATTCTCGACAATTTAATCTATAGTATTGGTGGATCCTTCGAACAATCGCCGCTAAGTGGAGATTTTTCTAAAAATGGAAATACAATTCACTCAGATACTTACACTGCCTCAATGGGCGTAAACCTTAATTTTAGACTTTTAAATTACGACTTATCAGCCTCTGCTGCTGCATCTTATAAAATGCTAAAAGATAAATCTGTGATAAAAAATCCAGGTCAAGAAAATGGCCAAGATGGCAGAAAAATTGGTGCCCCAGGGTATGATATCGGTGGTAATATAACGACAGTCTCTCTAGGGCTAGGATTGAGTATTTAAAGATGAAGATAATAGCGAAAAATAAAAGAGCAGCATATGACTACTCTTTAAAAGAGAGGTTTGAAGCAGGTCTTCTTTTAAAGGGAACGGAGGTAAAATCTCTCAGGGAAGGTAAAGCCACTATTGCTGAATCTTATATTTCAATCGATAAAAAAGAAGAGGTTTGGGCCTATAATATCAATATTCCTCAATATGAATTTGGTAACATTAATAACCACGAAGAGACGAGAAAAAGAAAGCTCCTCTTAAATAAAAAAGAAATTGAAATCATTAAACACCAAATGAAAGCTGGTGGAATGACAATCGTGCCGACAATTCTTTATTTTAAACGATCGCTAGTAAAACTTGAGATCGCTTTAGGGAAAGGAAAAAAGCTACATGATAAGCGTAATGATCAGGCAAAAAAAGATGTCCAACGAAAGATTCAACGGGGAATTTACGAATAGACTCTATGTCAGCCATACATAAACAAAAACAGCGTAAACGGATAAAAATAATAGCGAAACTTTCTTAGATATCCTTATTTGAACCTTATTAAAAACCAAGAACGTCAAAGATACGATCAAAAGCGCCATCATCTCCCATTTAAAATTTGACTCAAGCTTAAAATCATAAAAACCTATTGAGCCTAAAACAAAAGCACCATTAAAAATATTTGAGCCAATTACGTTCCCAATAATAATTTCAGCATCTTTCTTTTTAAAACTTGCAACAAGGGCGGTAACAAGCTCTGGAAATGACGTTCCAAATGCGACAAAAATCGCAGAAATAGCAAATTCAGAAACGCCCCAAAAACGTCCAATAAAAGAACCAGAATAAACGAGAAGTTCACCAGAGCCATACAGCAGTGAAAAACCGATGAGAATTTTAAGATAATCTATCTTACTCACATGGAAATCTTCATCTTCTCTGCTTGATTCTGACGAAAGGTTTAGATAAAAATAAACGGCCATAAAAATAGACATCACTGCCGTCGTTAATAAGCTAACATCTCCAATGAGCAACATACCACCCATTAAAAATACTAATATAAGATGAAAATAAAATTGTTTACTAATTTCTTTTCCCTCTAGGCCAAGAGAATAAAAAATAGAAGAGATTCCGAGTATTAGAAATATATTCGCAATATTTGAGCCAATAATATTTCCAATCGCCATAGAGGGAACACCTCTGAAACAAGCCAACTGACTCACGAAGAATTCAGGTAATGAAGTACCAAAACCTACGATAAACATACCGATTAATAGTGGACTTAATCTCCAGGACTTTCCAACTCTCTCACTCGCTTCAAGAGATATCTCAGCTCCAAAATATAGACCAACAATAGATAGAATGAAATAAAAGACTTGCAGCAGCATTAGGCATCCTTCATAATTATTTATATGGATTATTTAACAAAAAATTAATGCTTATGAGAAATTTTTTTAATCAACTAAAGCCGAAAACTTTTCAAACTTTATGTATTCTAATGTGTCTTTTTGGAGACCTGAGCTTTTCAGGATACATGTACTATGTATTTTCTGATAAAGATGCCTATCTACAAAATTATAGTCTTCTGAAAGGACCTTTGTCAGAAGCAATGAAACAGCAAGGGATGAGTCTACCTCCCGGCTTTGAGCATGAAATTTTTCAAATAATGCTTCAAACTCTTCTAATCATGCTCTCTTTGTTCATCATAGCACACGGTATTGTATACACGTTTTATTATTTTCAAAAACGCTTCGCGTTTTTATATATTCGCTTCATTTCATTTATGGGCGTCCTTGGTGCTCTTTTGTTTACTTCCTCAACAATTTCTCACAATCCAATTTGGGGCTTAAACTTCTTAGCTGTCACGATTGCTTATATATTCGTCATTTTTGGAACTTACTACTTTCCTATCGCCTCTAAGAATAAACAGGAACAATAAAATTACTGTTATTTTTCCGGCACCAATGTGGAAGAGTTAAAGTCTTATCGTCAATACTGGCAATACCCGATAAGCTTAAGATAAACGCATTAATTGCTCTTGGATCAAACGTAAGCATCGCGGAATCTTCATTTTTTATATAGATATTTAAATTTTGCTCAATTTTGGTGACGATGTTTTTTCTCAAACTAACGGAGAATTCATCTACATACTTCATTCCAAAAAGGTCCTCTGGTGATAAATATCCCGCTTTCAGTAGCTCCAAAAAATTAACATATATATTCGCCTCTAAAATATTCACTTTAGATAAGTGTTTGGACAAATAATGAAATCTTTTAATATTCATCAAAGAAGAGTGGCCAAAACTATCGTAAGAATAATTAAAAACTTGAATTAACTCATCGTAGTAATTTAACCAAATATACAAGTCAATTGGTCTATTCCAATATGGAATGAACCCTCTTCGTAATC
>JAURQB010000106.1 GCA_030836365.1 Bdellovibrionota bacterium
AAATAATCAATATTTAAATATATCCTCTTGGCCACCCTCAGTCCTAAGCTCGCCCCATACCTCTGAAAACTTATCTCTGTTTTTTCATTAGTCAGCTTATTTACGAGATCATGCTTACTTGAAAAATCATAAATTCCTATCAATCGTAATTTCTCTGATAAAAGAATCCCAAAAAATGCTCCAATATTTTCACGATTGAAATAATAATTCTTAAGTAAATCAGTTTTTTGGTCATCAATAAAAAGCTTTATACTGGACTTTTCTGAAAACTCTCCATGCCCACCCAAAATAATGAAGTTTTTTATAATAAAACCAACTTTCAAACCGATACTTGGGCCTTTAAAAAGATATTCTTGATCTTCTCCATTTACCTCACCTTGAGCCCTGAATTCGGTGTAATTATAAAATGGTTCAGCAAAAATGCTGATACTTTTCCTTTTCGCTAATATCACTTGAGCATTAAAAATAAATAAAAGAGTGATTACTATTTTCATGATTTATCCTGCCAATTTATATGTTAGTTAAGAATTCATTCTAGTAGATAAGGTAGGCAAAAAAGGACTTTATGACCGTAAAGTGTTAAAATAAAAAAATGTTAGTTAAATTCATACCAAACAAAAATCTCATCTTAGCGATTTTCCTTTTACTCGCGGCCATTTCTCACTTTTTGGTGCCACAATTATTTCTACCAGCAATGCCACCGTATATACCGTGGCATCACGAAATAATTTTTTTGACAGGAGTATTGGAAATATTTTTTGCTATTGGATTGATTTACCATCGAACAATTAAACTCACTTCATATCTACTTATTGCCTACTTAATTGCCATTATACCTGCGCACATTCACGTTTCTCTAAATGAAATTTCGATATTCGGTATCAACTCTCCCTTTCTTCTATGGGCGAGAACTTTTTTTCAGTTTGTTTTTATTTACTGGGCATACAGTTGTGGGAAACAACAAAGGGATTCAATAAAATGAATAACTCAAGTAAAGAAATCGAAGACAAAAGTACTTCAACAAAATGTCCCAAGTGTGAAAAAGAAATGCTCTACACCGGTCTGCCTGATATCGCCGGCCCGATACAATTTAGGTTTTATCGATGTTCAGAGCATGGAATATTTAAGGTTTATGAGGACTCAAACGAAGATAATTATTAATAAATTGAAATGTCTAAGTTTCGTAGATTTATATAGTATTCATTATCCTGTAATATAGTCAAAAAAAGGATAACCGATGTTTTCGATTTTCAAAAAAGACCCAAAAAAAGATCTACAATATAAGTATGAAAAACTCATGAAGGATGCTGTTGATGCTCAACGCAAGGGTGATATTGAAACCTATAGTATTTTAAGTGCTAAAGCCGATGTTGTTGCCCTAGAAATGGATGCCCTATCAGATAAGAAATAGCTTTCGGCACCTTATTAATTTCTACTATTAGTCTTGTAAAAATCCTTTAGTCTTTTATAATTTTATTATCAAAGGACAACAATGAAAAATGTTTTAGTGACAGGCGGTGCCGGATATATTGGCTCTCATACATGCAAGCTTCTTCACTCTCAGGGATATAATCCTATTGTGCTAGACAATCTTGTTTACGGGCATCAAGAGTTTGTAAAGTGGGGAGAATTTTATAAGGGCGATCAATCTGACTCTAAGTTAATTAAAAAAATTTTAGAAAAACATCAAATTTCAGACATTATTCATTTTAGCGCATATGCTTATGTGGGTGAATCCGTTAACGATCCAATTAAATACTTTGAAAATAACACTGTTGGTACACTCAATCTTGTCAAAACCGCGATTGAATCTGGCGTAAAAAATATTGTATTCTCCTCAACTTGTGCGACCTACGGTATTCCCTCAGAGGTTCCAATTAAGGAGGATCTCCTACAAACTCCCATAAATCCCTACGGGCAATCAAAACTAATGATTGAACAAATGCTTAAATGGATTTCAGCGGCGGAGGATATCAATTACGTTGCCTTAAGATATTTTAATGCTTCAGGAGCGTCACTTGATCTGGACATTGGAGAGCGCCATGAACCGGAGACTCACTTAATCCCCCTCGCAATTGAGGCGACGTTACAGGGCAAGCCATTTTATATTTTTGGCGATGATTACAATACAGCGGACGGAACATGCATTAGAGATTTTATCCATGTAATGGATCTTGCTGATGCTCATATTAAAGCGCTTGAATACCTTGAGCGAGAGAAAAAAAGTAACGTTTTTAATCTCGGTACAGGAAACGGGTATTCAGTTAAAGAAATCATCCAAAAAATTGAAGAAATTTCAGGTAAACGCTGTGAAGCTGTTATAAAAGATCGAAGACCTGGAGACCCGGATGCACTTGTCTCCAGTCCTCAAAAAGCATTTGACTTACTTAACTGGTCCCCGAAATATTCTGATATTGATACTGTGATTTCAAGTGCACTGAATTGGCATAAAAAAGAAGCTCAAGCTTAGTACATTTAAAAATTAATCGGAAACGAAATCCCTGCGTAATAAGTTGAAGAAGAGAATTCATCACTCCAATCATCTGAGTCCATTAGATAATAATCAACGTTTACGTAAAGCATTTTTGCTACTTTGAAACCGACCGATGCACCCATTCTGGTAAAATCAATCGCCTCTCCAATTTCTGTATCCGTATCCTTCATAAACGTTCGAAATTTACTTGATAAGTCATACGAAGCAATTATTCTAAATCGCTTGGAAATCTTGAGTCCGATAAAAGCACCATAACTTAAACGATTCGAATATTTGTCTGATAACAAATTTGTTGAACTTCCGTTGACAGACAAATCTAAATCTAATTCAGGGGAATAATCAGCCTGCGCACCAAAGAAAAAAGATTTTAGGCCACTGATACCAGCTTTTAATCCAAAGCTTGCTCCATTAAAAGTATATTCATGTTCATTTACATCGCTCTGGCCACTCGAATTAAATTGTGAATAATTAATTGAGGGCTCGACAAATAAACGTAATTTGTTTCTTCCGGCAAAAGTATTATTTGAAAAAATAAAAAAAGAAAAAAGCATAAAATATTTCAAAATGAACTCCTTTCATTAATGAATATATTCAATGATAGCATACTATCGCCTTATTATTTGTTCGCAACTACTTAATTAAATTGAATTATTTTTTTTGCGATCAAATTCAACTCACTTCCAGGAAGCCATGGAAGTATAAGCGCATCGGAGTCATTTTTTAGCTCTGTCATTTCAAGTGGCCGTCCAGAAAACACCATCGACAAAATCGGTAGGTTTGTTTTTTTCAATTCTTTCATCACCATCTTGTCTTCTGGGTGAAGGGAATAATAATCAAGCGTATAACCATAGGGCGTTCTATCTGGGTATGGATATTCTCCCATCACAATATCACCCATCATTTCGGTATACGGCTTCTCTCCCATGGCCGCAATTGCCACATCAAAGTCAGAAGGATTGATCAAAGGAAGTGCTTCAGCGTTTATAAACGTTACCTGCGCGCCGTTTTTTTTCAGCGCCTCATAAATGCTCGTTGCCCCTGGCACATTTTCTTCTACTCCTTGCCACTCAATAGTCCAACCACCACATTGATAACCAGTATTCATTGCAGCTTTTCCCGTCAGAAGAATACGTTTATTTTTTAAGGGAAGAACATTTTCATTTTTTACAATCTTTAGTGACTTCTCCGCCAACTTATCAGCGACTGCTCGATGCGCACTCACGCCAAAGGAGTGCTCAGTGGAAAAATCAAGATTAAATAATCCCATCGCATCTTTAACTGCAATAATTCTAGTCACAGCATCATCTATTCTTGCCATTGGAACTTCGCCAGAGAGAACGAGCTCTTTCAATGTCGTCATAAATTCTTTCCATCTCTCGGGCACCATAAAAAGATCAATTCCCGCGAGGACTGATTTTTTCACTTGATCGCGGTACGTTCCCTCTAGCTCCTCAATTCCGTTCCAATCACTCACGGTGAAGCCTTGAAAATTAAGCTCCCCTTTAAGGACTTTTGTGATCCAATAATGTTGGCCATGCATTTTTTCGCCGTTAATACTGGAGAAGCTAATCATAATACTTTGCGCGCCTTTTTTTACGGCCGCGATATAAGGCTTTAAATGAATCGCGCGAATTTCTTCTTCATTAAGTCTCGTGTCTCCACGGTCATGGCCAAACGCCGTTCCACCGTCTCCGAGATAATGTTTTGGCGTGGCCAAAACTCCGGCCTGTTGAAGTCCTTGCATATAGGCCATCGATAACTCAGTCACCATTTCGACATCTCTGCCAAATGATTCATAAAATCGTCCCCATCTTTGATCACCAGCGATTGCGGTGGTCGGCGCAAAGTTCCAATATATTCCTGTTGCTTTTAATTCCTCAGCAACGATCTCCCCCATTTTTTTGGTTAGCTCCAAATCGTTAGCAACACCAAGACCGATATTATGAGGAAAAATCGTCGCACCCAAAACATTGTTATGGCCGTGAACCGCGTCCACTCCATAAATTAGTGGCACACCACTTTTTGATTCAAGCGAGTAATCATAATACTCTTTCACCATTTTTTTCCAGGCCTCAGGAGTATTTGGTGTAGGGTTAGAACCACCGCCGCTTAAAATAGAGCCTAGTGCATATTTTTTGACATCCGCCGGAGTTGCATGCTGACGCTCCGCTTGCGTCATTTGACCAATTTTTTCTTGAAGGGTCATTTTTTTGATGATCTCTTTTGCCCGCTTAAGTGAACTTTCCGAAAGCTCAAAACCAAATGCCTGCCCAACAAGAAGCGAAATGAAACTGATTACAACTGCCTTCATGAATACTCCTACTCATTTTTGATGGAGGCACCATACGAGAAGTATCGCAGATGGTCAAAGACCAATCTCTTTGTGGAAATTGTGTCGAGGATTGGTTAGGATAAGGACTCATCACCACTGAAGGATCTTTCATGTCAGCTGACTCGACCATTCTCGAGCTCTTTGAACAAACCCGCGCCCAAACTCTTGAAATAATTGAAAGTCTCTCCGTTGAAGATTTATGTGTTCAACCAGCTTCATTTGTCAGCCCCATCAAGTGGCATATTGGCCACACAACCTGGATCTATGAAAAGACACTCCAACAAGTAACAAGTGACCCTTCATTTTCTGAGGCATATGATCTTATCTTTAATAGTTACTACAAAGGAATTGGTGCTCATTGGGCCCAGGCAGAGAGAGGCCATCTCTCTAGGCCAACCCTCAATCAAGTCTTAGATTACAAAAAATATATCGACGAGAAAATTCTCACAGCGCTAGAAAAAAGTATTGTCCAGAAAAACGATCTGCGTCTCGCTATTGAGCACGAACAACAACATCAAGAACTCATAATTATGGATCTTAAGTATATTCTTTCTCTAGGTCTTGGACTTGTTGATGAGCTTCCTCAATTTAAAAAATTTACTCTTCCAACAACAGTTAAAACAGAAGATAAACATTTCAGCGGAGGGATTCACTCCTTTGGCCATAAAGGCAGTTCATTTTGCTATGATAACGAGCTTCCCTATCATGACGAGCTCCTGCAGGATTTCACCCTCCAAACAGAGCTTGTCACCAATGGTGACTATATTGAATTTCTGCACTCATCCGCTTTTGACAATTCATCTGCATGGCTGAGTGATGGATATGATTGGAAAAATAAAAATAAAATTTCACTACCACTTTATTGGATTAAAGAAAAAGACGACTACTTCACCAATTTTTTTGGCGTAAAAAAACCTATCGACTTCAACGCCCCTATTTCTCACCTCTCATTTTATGAGGCAGATGCTTACGCAAGATTTATGGGCGCTCGTCTTCCAACCGAGTTTGAACTAGAATTATTTTTTCGAGAGTCTGAGCAGTCTCCCCTTTGGATATGGTCTAGTACTTCTTACCATCCTTATCCGGGATTTAAACCATTTGAAGGATTTGCCAAAGAATATAACGGCAAATTTATGTCAGGCCAGATGACTCTTCGAGGCGGCTGTATTGCCACTCCGAAAGGGCATTATCGCCCCAGCTACCGCAACTTTTACCGCCCAACAGATCGTTGGCAATTTTCAGGAATAAAACTAGCAAAGGATAAAAGATGAACATTATTAACTTAACCGGCGACGAGCTTTCACCAGACGGACTTAAAGAGCAATTTGCCATGGATGTTCTCACAGGGCTTTCGTCTTCGCCGAAAGGCATTTCTCCAAAATATTTTTACAATGATCATGGCTCTGAGCTTTTTCAACAAATCACAGAGAGCGAAGATTATTACCTAACAAACCTTGAGTATGAAATTTTAAAACAGCACGGCCATTCAATGGCAAAAAAGTTAAAAGAGACCACTGACATAGTGGACCTGATTGAGCTTGGTGCTGGAGATGGACGAAAAACAACCTTGCTTGTTAACGCCCTCAACGAGGCAGGAGTAAAAATAAATTACTTCCCCATTGATATTTCTAAAGAAGCCATGGAGCAGATGAAGGAGTTTCTCACTGAAACGGATCAATTTAATATTACTGGTATCGTGGCGGAATATTTTCATGGGCTCAACTACCTGCGGGATAATTCGACCAACCCAAAGATTCTTCTTTTTTTAGGAAGTAATATTGGTAATTTTAACCGCGGGCAAGCAGCAGGTTTTATGCGTAGAGCTTGGCGCACGTTAAATGCTAATGATTGGTTATTGCTTGGGGCCGACTTAAAAAAAGATATTGATATTCTTCACAAGGCTTACAATGACTCTAATGGAATCACGAGACGGTTTAACTTAAACCTTCTCTCCAGAATAAATGAAGACCTTGGCGGTAACTTTGATCTTTCGACGTTTGATCATTACGGCAGCTACAATCCTCTACTTGGTGCCATGGAGAGCTTTCTTATTTCCAAAAAAAATCAGAGTATCTACATCAAAGAGTTAGAAAAAGAATTTCACTTCAAAGCGTTTGAGCCGATTCACATGGAGTACTCAACAAAGTACCTTGAAGATGAACTGCTTGAACTAGGTAAAACATCTGGCTTTACTGTGGAGGAAACTTATTATGACCCAAAAAAATGGTACTCAAACTTTCTCTTCAAAGTCATTAAGCACTGAAAAAGTAATTCTTTTTCAGGGTTTAGATATTTACTTAACCGAACTTCCTGTGATTTGGGATGAAGAGGAAATAAATAAATATCTTAATAACTACGCTGTCACTATAGATCGAGACTTTATTTTTTATCAACGACAAATAAATACTTATTACATTCGATTTAAAAACTTGGCCGGCGAATTTAATTTTTGTGGAAGTGCAACATTGGCCCTTGCAAAAATGATCTTTGAAAAGAAACTCATTGCTGAAGAAATTATTCACTTTCGTACGAAGAGTGAAAAGTATATCAACAGTAGGCTCGTTAACGGGCGTGTTTCACTCGAACTTCCTCTTAGTAAAAATAAAGCACTAGGAAATGAGTATTTTTTAAGTCAAACAAATGTGCTCATCCAACAACTAACAATTAAAGCACTTAATTCAATTCAATTGAGCGAAATAAAAGAAAAGGCTGAAGCGTTGATTTCCAACCCTGGTGCTTACTGCGCATTTTATCTCGATAATAAAACTATTCATCTACGTTATTTTTCCCCTTGGTATGGACGTGACGAAGACTTTGCCACAATTTCTGTCTTCGAGCACTTAGGGGAATTTTTACAAGAAGGTATAAATTATCAAGTTATTCAAAATGATCAATATCGTTTTTTTGCCACTCATAGAAAAGATGAGGTTTTGATTTATACCTAAAAAAATGACCTTATCCTTTTACTTAATTCTGGTTTTAAAAATTTGCTTTAGTTCCTCAATTTTAGTGGCGAGACTCTCCTCATCTCCTGCCGCTTCCACTAGGCAGTGATTCATATGGCCTTCAAGTAATGCGGTTTCAAGAGAGCGAATGGCGGAAGAGATTGCCTTCGTTTGAATCAAAATCTCAGGACAATAAATTCCTTCATTAATCATTCGTTTGACGCCTTCAAGCTGGCCTTGAATGCGATTAATTCTTTTTAATTCTGCGCTGTGATCGGGGCAAGAACTCATGGCGCTCCTCCTAATAAAAAAGCGGTAGTATATAGGATGTAAATCCGCCAATTAAATAAACGACAACACTTACCCAAAACATTTTATGACTAAC
>JAURQB010000107.1 GCA_030836365.1 Bdellovibrionota bacterium
AAAAACTTTATCTCACAGGAAGTATTGGCCCCGAAAAAAATAAAAGCCTTAAGCTAATTTCAACGCCAGACTTTACATGGCAACTCAATAACTCGCTCTCCACAACAAATGTAAATGGAGTTTTTGATCAAAATAATTTTTCTCTAAATTTAAAAAAAGAAATTGATGCATTTGAAACACAGATAAGCACAAATTCCAATGAGGCCAATCGTCTATTGGGCCAAGCGTTTAATCGAGTTAGGCCTATTGAGCTTGTCGCTATTTTTAGCGGCGAATACTCCTATCCAAACTTTTCTCTCAAATCAAACTCTCCCAAAAAAATAGGAAAAAGTGTTGAGAAAACTCTCAAGGCTAATTTTGGCAAAAAGATAAAGAATCAAAAAGATTCGGCCAAGAAAAAAATTGAAAATCAAATTGCGTCACTTGATCAAGACTATCAAAACGAAAAAAATAAATTTTTAAAAAAACTAAAGCTTAATAAAATTGATTTTAAAAAGCTTGGAGACGATCTTTTAAAAAAGAATCTAAAAAAAGTAGACATTAAAAAAGACCTCAAAAAACTGAAAGATATTGACTTAAAAAAGAGCTTGAAAAAACTCTTCTAAAAGGATGAAACAAATGCAGACGACGTTACTTGGTATTGACCAAATTGAATCGAAAACAATGCTTGATAAGTTAGATGGAAACGTCGCTCTATTGGCCCACTCTGCATCTTTTAACAGCAAGCTCGAGCACTCGGCCGAATTGCTCCAACAGTTACTCGGTAAGCGTTTAGTCAAACTCTTTGGCCCTCAGCATGGATTTGTCACTGATGTCCAAGACAATATGGTGGAAACAAAAGACTTTGTTCACCCCTATTTTAACATTCCTGTATTCAGTCTGTATGGAGAATTACGCTCACCAAGTAATGAAATGCTAGAGGGAGTTGATACTTTTGTTATTGACTTACAAGACGTAGGGACGCGCGTTTACACCTACATTCACACCATGAGCTACCTGCTTGAGGTATGTGCAAAAATGAAAATCAAAGTTGTGGTTCTCGATCGCCCCAACCCCGTTGGAGGAGAAATTATTGAGGGAAATATATTGAATCCCACATTTAAAAGTTTTGTCGGCCTTCACCCCATTCCCATGCGGCATGGACTGACAATGGCAGAAATGGCATTGTTGATTAATCAACAGTTTCTCCAAGAACCATGCGAGCTTGACGTCATCAAAATGCAAAATTGGAAACGTTCCTATTTCTGGGATGAGACTAATAAGAATTGGATTCTTCCTTCTCCTAATTTACCAACTTGGGAAGGCTCCATTAGTTTTGTGGGAAGTGTTTTATTTGAGGGAACGAACATCTCTGAGGGACGAGGAACAACTCGCTCGCTTGAATTAATTGGACATCCAAAACTAGAGGCATTTCAGTTTGCTAAATACTTTAACCAAATACTAAAAAAGCATCAACTAGATGCTATGTATGCAAGACCTCAGGTTTTTCTGCCTACTTTTCAAAAATGGAAAGGTGAAGTTTGCCAAGGAATTCAATTGCATACAATTAATAAGAAGAATGCTCGCCCCTGGGCCGTTGGCCAAATTTTGTGTCGTGAGCTTTATCACCAACTAGGAGATGATTTTCAATGGAACACAAGTCCATATGAATATCAATTTAATGGTTATGCCATTGACTATATAAATGGAAGTGATCAAATAAGAAGTTGGGTTGAGTCCAACGGAGACTTAAGTGAGTTAAAAGAAATTGAAAATCAAGGCCTAGACGCTTACAAAGAAAGTATCCGCTCTATCCAGCTTTATTAATACTAATTTTTAAGCAATGCGATTCTAAAAACTCATAAGCTTTTTGCTCACTTATATATTCATTTTTCAAATTCAGCCCCATGAAGCCAACATGTCCGCCAAAAACAGGAGTTTTTAATTCCAACAAAGGATTATTTTCAACCTGCTCGTGGGGATAGCATTGGGGACTTAAAATAGGGTCATTAAGTGCATTAACAATTTTTGTTGGGATGCGAACTTTCGGCAGAGAAAAAATAGAGCTGCATTCTTTATAATAATGAGCGGCGTTTAGAAAACCATGTAGCGGCCCCGTTACCAGGTTATCGAATTGAATAATATTTTTGGCAAGTAAGACTTTTTTAAGATCCAACTCTTTTAATTGGCCGACTCTTCTTTTTTGAATAATTTTCTTTTTCATCGTAAATAAAAAATTTTGTTCATAGATTTTGTTAACCGCCTCTCCTATTGTTCGAGCACCAGAGCTCAAATGACAGGGTACAGAAAATACGCAGGAGCTTGTAATTTCCTTAGGAATACTCTTGGCCCGATCACCAAGATATTTAAGTGTAATATTTCCCCCTAAAGAAAAACCCACTAGCGAAACTTGTTCAATATTTTTCACCTTTAGGGCATGTCGAATAACAAAATCAAGATCATCAATATCTCCTGAATGATAAAACCGAGGGAGACGATTTATTTCTCCACTACAACTGCGATAATTCCACGCGCACACATTCCATCCTCGCTGTGAAAAATATTTGGCCATCCCTAAAATATAGGCTTGATCACTCTTGCCTTCAAGTCCGTGAGAGAGAACCAATAACTTTCTAGAGTTAGGCACATGCACCCAATCAATATCAATGAAGTCACCATCAGGAGTATCAACTCTCTCCCGCGTGGCCGAAATACCTTTAACGGTTCTAAATAAGTAGGGTAAAATTGTCTCGATATGGCCGAGAGGACTAACTAAGTTTTTATTCATCAGATTTTTCATGGACCTATTTTACAAAAATTATACACAATTTTTTATCGGCCAAATTTTTCCTAATAAGAATGTAACGAATAAAAAAAGATCTTGTTTAAAAAAAGAACCTGTTTTCGGTGAAAGAGCGCTCATCAAAATCCGTGTTCAGTATTTCATCTGCAGAAACGCGGATAATTTTGATGTGCATTTCAGCAATATTACCGCGCCAGTAATTCCAATTTCGCCCTAACTCACTAGGTAATGAAAACTGTAAAATTGAATGATTAGATTTCATTTCAAGCTCACCTGAGCGAAGAACAAATTGCGTTGAATATCCAGTTCTTAAGTGCCTGAGTGTGATAATCGTTTTTATGTCGCTGGCTTTTTCCGTTTGACCAATTTGTAACTGGGTAAATCCATTTTGGTAAGTGATCAAATCAGGAATCTGCGAAACAGGTGCTAAGAACCGCTCCCTTGAAATAGAAGATATCTCATAGCTTCGTTGATAATAACCACGTCGGCCTTGATTTTGGGAAGTTAGTTTTGCAAAAATAATGGGCCCATTAAAATCATTACTTAACAAGGAGATTTGATCATTAATTAAGTTAACGTCAAACTCGATATAAGAATATTCCCTTGGTATTTCGCCAAATGAAAAAGTTAAATTCGCCACGCTACGATACATAAACCGACGTTCAGTGCGAGTCACTTGCTCATACACTGTTTGTGGGCCACATTGACGCTGAACAGTCGTCACTGGCCGGCACCACTGCCGCGCAGGAGTGTCATAGCACCCATAAGTCGGAACACATCGTGGCCCATAAGGAGTTGGGTGACAAATAGGTCTTGTCTGGCAAACTCTCTGGCCAGGTACCCATTCACAGTAATTTTGAGTTACCGGCACATCTGTGCACACATTTCTCGTTACGGGAATTTGCTGTGTGTACGTAACGTTTTGATAATAATCTTCTTCCAAATAAACTTGTTGATCGGAACGAGAACCTGAGTATATTACTCTCTCTGTTGCCGCAAATAAATGAAATGAAACGAATACACCAAGTACAATAAAATATTTCATCAGAACCCCAAGATAAATTTACTAAAGGTTCCCATGTCTTGGTTCTTCATGACAAGTGGATGTCAGATATTGTTGAAAACAATTGCTCTACAGTTTAGTAAATACTCTTTTACCGTCTTCAATACACATTTCAACTTCTGTTAAGTAAGGCTCCAGCGGTTCAGGTAATTTTGTTGAAATAGTTCGCCCTCGAATGGACTTCATTGCACGATTTTCAATCCGCCCCATCTTCGTGACACAGACACGAGTGCCAAAATTTCGATCAAAAGTACACTTAGATTTCCCAACGACAGTAAGGATATGGCACTCTTTAGGAATACAAGAAGCGCAAATGAGAAGAGTCATTAATAAGAAAAATAAACGTTTTCCCACCTGTTATCCTTTGATGCAATTAAACCTTTGTGGTTTCAAGTACATAGTTTAAGATTAAAGAGTAATTAACTTTTCAACAAGGGTGCAAGTTTTTTCCAATGAAAAAAATTGAAGGAAACCTCACATTACTTCCTGTTATCTCTATAAGTATCTCCGCGATGTTGGGCAGTGGGCTCTTTGTTCTCCCGGGAATTGCTTATTTAAAAACCGGAGGCACCGTTTGGCTAGCTTATTTATTGGCGGCCGTCGCCGTTTTACCGGCCGCACTTAGTAAATCAGAGCTTGCGAGTGCCATGCCAACAAGTGGTGGAACCTATGTTTATCTCGAGCGAACGTTTGGCCCCTTGGTTGGCACGGTAGCCGGACTTGGCCTGTGGCTTTCTCTTCTTTTTAAAAGCGCGCTCGCCCTAGTTGGTTTTGGCTCCTACCTTGAAGTGCTGGCCAGTGTGAATCTTCACCACACCTCCATGGGACTGCTGGTTTTTATTACCGCTCTTAATATCATAGGGACGGGAAAAGTTTCAAAGGCCCTTACCTTTATTGTTGGGTTTACCTTATTGACCTTAATTTTCTTGGAATTCGCCTCTTTGAATTATCTTAACCATGATCGAGTGGTAGAAAATTTTCCACACGGTTTTACAGGTCTATTTGAAGCGACCGCATTGGTTTTTGTCTCCTATGCAGGCGTAACGAAAGTTGCGGCCATTGCAGAAGAAATAAAAGATCCATCTAAAAACCTTCCTCGAGGAATTTTACTCTCTCTTTTGGTCGTGACAATCCTTTATTCTTCAGTCAATTTTATTTTGAGTATGACCTTCTCACCAGATCAACTCTCCAACAACCTAAGACCCATCTATGATTTAGGCGCTCTTGTAGGCGGTAATGTTGGAGGAATTATTTTGGCCGTGACGGCCATTTTATGTATGACGTCGATGGCCAATGCAGGTCTTCTCGCCAGCTCAAGATTTCCATTTGCGATGAGTAGGGATCATTTGTTTCCCGGTATGTTTGGGAAACTCAATAGTCGATTTCTGACGCCTACCACCTCCATTTTCGCCTCGGCGATTATTATTGGTGTAGCAATATCTTTTCTGAATATTGAGATCATCGCAAAGCTTGCCTCGGCCTTTATTTTGATAATTTATGTTTCTGAAAGTATCGCTGTTATCGTCCTGCGTGAAACGCGCGTTCAGTGGTATAAGCCAAAGTACAAAAGTTTATTTTATCCCTGGGCCCAGGTTTTTGGTATAGTCAGTGGACTCGCTCTACTTTCCTCTCTAGGCATAACCGTGATCGCCAAATGTGCCGCGCTCATCGTCATTCCGGGAATTTTGTTTTACCTCGTTTATGGAAGAAGATTCACAACGAGAAAAGGCGTTTTAGGCTTTAGACTCCCAAGAAAAGATTTAGTTGAAGAGCCAAGCAGTCTGGAGCTTAACCCAGTCACAAGTTTAGATTTGTCTGAGGATGCCCAAGTGATCGTCTCCTTGTTTGGAAAAGAGCGATCACCCGAAATGCTGATTGAAATGGGAGCGGCCTTGGCCGATGGTAACAGACTTGAGGTTGCCCACCTAACAGAGGTTCCTGAGCAAACGGATCTTCGAGATTTTTCAGAAGAACCGATGGGCCTTGGCAGCTTGCGCCGCCGAGTTATTGCTATGGCCATGCAACATAAAATTCCCGTCACCTTTGACCCAATTGTTAGTCATGATTTACTAAAATCAATTTATACGATGAGCTCGAGGCTTCACAGTCGTTGGCTAATGGTCGAGTTTGGAGGGCGCACACGGGGCGCTTTTACCATGCACAACCCAATTGGCTGGCTACAAGATCATCTTGATTGCCATCTTGGTATTTTTAGAGACGCAGGTGTTCGCTATATTCGAAAAATCATGGTGATTATGAAAGATCATCACAATGATCAAATGATTATCGATACGGCAGATCATTTATGTCGTGTCCATAAAGCAGAAATGACACTTATTGGTTTTATCGGCCATCAGGCCCAACCTGAAGAAGTTAAAGATAAAGAGGAAGTCATCGCTGGAGCGCGCGAGGAATATATTCGAGGTATTAAATCCGCGAAAGAAATTTCTCAAGGAGTAAGCGATTACACCGGCAATCATATTTCCGTGAAAATCATCCAAGGAATGGATCTCATTTCTGGCCTTGTTGCCGCCAGTGCGAACTATGATTTAATGGTTCTCGGTGTCGATGTGTATCGAGGACGCTCTCTAGATAAAAAAATATTTGGCGGCGTCGATGATCGTTTGACTGAAAAAGCCCATTGTTCAGTTTTAAAAATTAGGCCATTTGAGCAAAATCTTTAACACTTATTCTTTTATAATTCTTGACTTTGGAAGCACGGCCGTATGAGGTAGGACACTCGCGTATTCTTCGATAATGACATCTCCGAAAATAGATGCCTTAAGACCTACCATCGCTCCTTTTTTGACAATCACCTCTCCAATGACAAGAATACCTTTTTGTCCATAATGGCCCATCATCGTGACACTACCACCGATTGTTGAGTAGTCCTCAAGCGTGATTAAGCACGGGTCACTAATGTTACTGGTATTAATAATGACACCTTTACCTATTTTCATTCCCATTCCGCGAAGCCACCACTGCTGAATGGGGCTTGGGGTAATAAAATCTAATACCGAGTAGCGGACAAGATACACTAAGGCGTTGTGATAAAACCACGGAATGTTTTCAACTGAATACCAATTATTTTTTCGCGGCCGAATGGGAAAAGGGTTAAGCTTGTTAAAGACAACAGTCGCTACAAGTAAAACAATTGTTCCTAAAACTAATCCAAGCGCCGTCGAAAAAGAGAGAGCAAATATATGAAAAACAAAAGAAGCGTTTTGCGTCCGTTCGTAAGTCCAAAGCACAAGTGAATAAATGGGATGAAGACTTAACGTTACACAGACCATGCAAGCAAAAACAACCCAAAGATAAAAAAATAGATAAGCGAAGGTCTTATGTCGCCTTAGGAACACCTCCATCACTCCCCAGACGCCGCGCTTTTGAGATGTCGTTTCATGTATATTAATAAACTTTTTTTCTTTATTTTGTTTGTTTTCTTTTAAATCATTCATTTAATTAGTTTAGCAAAAAATGGGTAAATATCGAGAAAATCGATCGTTTAAAAATTAAAAGAAAAGTAAAAGCTTAGATGTACCTACCTAATCTAAAAATCTGGTATAATGATATTGATGAAACCCTTAGTGCTTTTGATTACCCTTTTAAATTCAACAATTTGTTTCAGCTGGTACATGACTCACCCTGATACAAAAAGACAATTAAAATGCCCATC
>JAURQB010000001.1 GCA_030836365.1 Bdellovibrionota bacterium
AGCAAATGGCATCAATGCCATCCAAATGGATATTAAAATTGCAGGCCTTCCGGTTAATGTAATGAAAGAAGCTCTTGCTCAGGCAAAAGATGGACGTCTACACATTCTTGGAGAAATGGCAAAAACGATTTCAACAAATAGAAAAGAATTCAAAGAAGGTGTTCCTCGCATGGAATCTCTTAAAATTAACCCTGATAAGATTGGGGCATTAATTGGGCCTGGTGGTAAAAACATTAAAGCTCTACAAGAAAACTTTGAAGTAACAATTGAGTGCGAAGAAGATGGAACAATTAAGTTTTTTGGTTCTGACACTAATGTAATCAATGAATGTCGTGATGTCGTAAATCTTCAAATTAACGGCCCCGAAGTAGGGAAAGATTACACAGCAACTGTTGTTACAATTAAAGAGTACGGTGCGTTTGTTGATATTGCTCAAGGTGTAAGCGGCCTTGTTCATGTTAGTGAATTTGCTGATGAGAGAGTTAGTGATCCTAATGATTACGTTTCAGAAGGAGACACCATTAGTGTTCGTGTTCTAGAGATTGACCGAATGGGAAGAGTTAAACTCTCTGCAAAAGCTGTTGAGTCGATTAAAAAGAAGGCTTAGTGAACGTTAAAATTAAGTTTTTAGATCATTATGATCGAACGTTTGGCTCCCCTGCTTACCAGAGTACTGGTGCAGCAGGGGTTGATTTAAGGGCGTCACTCCCCGAGGGAAAAATTGTTATTTCTCCAGGGGAGCGAACCCTTGTTTCTACAGGTCTATCTGTGGAAATTCCGAAAGGCCTAGAGTGGCAAATTCGTCCAAGGTCAGGGCTTAGTCTTAAAACGGGGCTTCTTGTCCCCAACTCCCCAGGGACAATCGACTCTGATTATCGTGGGGAAGTAAAAGTTATCTTAGGAAATTTTGGCGAGTCTCCTATCACCATTAATCATGGAGACCGCATTGCTCAAGCCGTATTATGTCGATTTGAAAGGGCCGAATTCGTTGTCGTTGATGAACTCTCGGTAACTGATCGAGGAGAAGGTGCTTTTGGCTCAACAGGGAAGGTTTAAATGACAGATGCAAGTGTTTGGTATAATAAAGCAACAACTGCACAGCAAGGATTTAATCTTGCGAGTGATTTTTTAAGAAGCTCTGAGGCAAAATCAAAGTTCCCTGTCGCAATTGATTTTTCCTTTATGAATGGTGAAGGCCCTCAAATTATTGGAAAGGGAAAGGGATTTGAAATTACGCTATCCTTTTATGAACAACAAGTGGCAATTGACATCAACTTAAAGTTGATGCTCAGACCCCTCAAGGGAAAAATCATTGATACTCTAACAGACGAAATTAAGCGAGTTTGCTAAAATGAAAGTTGAAATTCAGATTTCAAATATAGGTGAGTCCGTTGAGTTAGAGGAAACTAGTCTTCTTGAATGCTTACGTAAAAAAGGAATTCGAATTCGATCTTCTTGTGGTGGCCATGCAACCTGCAGTGATTGCGTCGTAAAAGTGAAATCTGGAGGCAAAAGCTTGTCAGAAGTGAACTTTAAAGAAAAGAAGCTTCTCGGAAATGTGTATTACATCACAAAAGAGCGACTTGCGTGTCAGGTTCATTCAAAAAAAGGTGAAAGTATCGACGCCGCCTCTGAGAAAATAGAGGTTGAGGTTGTAAATCTTGATCCGTAGATTTTAATAGAAATTCAGTAATAGACAGCCTCTAACTAAAGTTCAGCAATAGGCAATTTTTGATTAAAATTCGGTAATTAACTTGGCGAGCTTCGTGAGGTCCTGCCTTCTTGTGTGACGGTCAATGAAGTGAGGCTTATCATTTGACCAGAGAGTAAGGATGTAATGGCCTTGATTTTCAAAAGCACGCGTATGTGGATTCTTTTGAATCTTTGCCATATTGGGCGATTCAAGTAAATGAGTAACTTCAAGTTTGTCCTGCCTGATATCAAAGCGAAAGACCTTTTGTCTTACTTTTATCCAAAAGATTCTAAATTCAATGGTTAGTTTATTTTCTTCGCGAATAATATTTTTTTGAAAAAACAGCATTGAAATCGAAAATAATGGGATCAAGAGCATTGTTGCTAAGCAAGCATAGGCAATGAGGAGATCTAAACTATTTTCTGATTTAAGTAGTTTGAAGATAAAGGAGGATATCGATAAATACATCGCAAATTCTAGGGCCATTAATATTAGAAAATAGCCCCAAAACATGTAAGGTAGGCCATATGATTTAAGAATGAGTTTCTTACTATTGGCGTTTTCCTCTATTTTTACATGATCAATTTCTTCTATGCTCGCAGGCATGATGTATAATAATCCCATACAGGTCTGATAACTTATCGCGCAGGGGATGTAAAACATAGAATGAATAAGAAGTTTAATTTTTACCTAGTCTTAATTATGCACCTTATATTTTCAACGAGTTTCTGGATAGATCCAAGTTTTGGGGATTCAACATATGGTGCTGTATTTAATGACGGTTTAAGTAAAATGGAAATGATTGAAAAAATTGACGGTTACATTAGCGGTCCACTGATGACTCAAATTGGTGGAATGAATGAAGAAATGAAGTCAATAGAGGCTAAAGCACAAAATGATATTGGTGAGTTAAAACAAAAAATAGCTGGCATCGAGAAGCGCTTGAATGCGATTGAAAGTAAATTAGAAGGTGTGAACACTAATCAATCAGGTGAAATGAAAGTAGAACTTCTAGATTATCTGAAAGATCTAAAGTCTGTGATCGTTCCGGCGATTCAAAAGAAATTGTTAGATAATGAAAACCAGTTAATTAATTTCATCCAGCAATCAACGGCAAAATTAGAAACTGAAAAATTAATTAAGTCAGAGCTAGAAAGTAATTCTCAAGACATTGGAGAGAAAGAACTAGAGGGATCAAATGAGTAAGATTGAAAATAGTGTGGTGTTGATTACGGGCGCTGCCAGTGGAATCGGCAAAGAATTAGTTTTAATTTTAGATGAAATGGCGGCCAAAAAATTAATTCTTCTAGACATAAATGAGGCCGGCCTTGATGAACTTGGAAAAAGAACAAAAACAGAGCATCAATTAGTCTGTATTGATTTATCACAAGATGTCTCATTGAATGAAAACTTTAAAAATGTAGTGAGTGAAAATGTGGTTGATATCGTTATTGCAAATGCGGGTCTTGGGGGCATAAATCCCGGGGACCAATTTAATGAACAAATCAATAGAAAAATGATGAGTGTAAATTTTTTTGGTACTACTGGTGTTGTGTCTGCTGTGTTAGAAAAAATGATTAATCAAAAATCTGGCCATATTGTGGGTGTCGCGAGTCTCGCAGGACTTAGAGGCATGCCTCAAGCAGCAAGCTACTCTGCTTCAAAGGCGGCGCAAATTACATACTTAGAAAGTTTAAGGCTTGATTTAAAGCCTTATAGTATTAAAGTGACAACAGTTCTTCCGGGGTTTATTGCGACAAAGATGACTAACCATGATGAATTTAAAATGCCTTTTATGCTATCTGCAAAGGACACTGCGAATAGAATTATTAGTGCGATTGTAAAAAATAAAAGACATGCTTATTTTCCTTTCCCTATGAATGCTTTATCTTTGTTTAATCGATTTCTTCCAGGGTGGTTTTACGATTGGATCATACTTTTGATTAATCCACCTCAAAAAAAGAAGGCGAAGATTTTTTAAAAAATCAACCCGGGTAAGATGTTACATTTTGCCTCTTTTATAAAAAAATAAATTTTTTCTTTATGGAATTTTCCGAATTGATCTTTGAACAAGTTTCGAGAGGTCAATATGAGTTTAATAAAATTTATTTTCTTTTTAACTTTACTGGTAAATGTTTCGAAATCTGAGGCCAAAGTGACCTATGAGACAGTCCAGTCTGGCACATTAATAAATTTTCATTTGGATAACGTCGAAGATAGTCTTCAATTTAAAAAAAATAATGAAGGGTTTATGGCGCTCACGATTGATGGGGTAAGTAATCAAAGAGTCGATGGGCGTGCTGAACTTCCAATGTTAAATATACTTCTTGTGGAAAATGAAAAAAACGGTATTGAAAAAATTAACGTAAAATTTTCTGATCAAGTTTTTCAAAAGAAGGGGAAGTTAACGTACTTCAAAGGTGAAAAATGTCGTTGTAAAAGGGTTGATGATAAAAAGATAGATCAATTAAATTACTTTACAGCTGATAAATACTGGATAGAAGACTTTGGGGATTACCGAGGGAAAAAAATATACAGACTTAATGTATTGCTTGGATCTCAAATGAGTGAATCATTTGAAATTCATGAAAGTGTGAAAGTATTTATCCCGTCAAATTTTTCTCAACTTCAAGACATTTCCATAAGTGGCAATAAACCTTTTAAAACTTTAATTCTAACAACTTCATTATTTCAAGAGCAGATAAAGGATTATGTAAAAAGTTTGATGAATAAAGAAAGACAAGTTTTCGTTAATGTGATTCCTGGAAATGAGTCAAAGGAAAATATTAAAGAATTGATAAAGCGTTATTATCAACAGGAAGATATTAATCACGTGATTTTAGCAGGAAATGATCGAGTACTGAGTACGTATTATGTTGAAACCAAATTTGATTCACAAACACCAAGTGATTATCCTTACAGTTTAATGGGAGGAGAGTCAGACGCAATTGGAGATGTGTTTATTTCAAGAATTCCTGTTTTAAACAATAAAGAAATGCAAATAGTGCTCGAAAAATGGAAGCTTCTGTCCAATGGCATAAGTATTAGAAGCGCACTTGGTGTATCTTCAAACGAAGGTTCTAACCCTAGTGACTTCGAATATATGAGAGATATAATTAATCCAATTGCTGATGCAAAAAATTCAGCTCGAAAATTTCTTGACCAAAATAGCGAGGATTCAAATAGAGATGTATTTAATAAGTATCTTAAGAAAGGCGTAGATTGGATTAGTTATATTGGCCATGGAAGCGGGTTTTCTTGGCCTTCCTTTAATGTTGAATACGATATAGAAGATCTCGAAAACGTGGATAATCAAAAAAGGTTTCCCGTCATTATTGATATTGCCTGCCAAAATGGGCGCTTTAGTGGGGAAGGGAGAGTCGGTGAGAATTTTATACTCGGTGGAAACGATCGCAGAATGATTGGTGCTTCCCTGTATTACGGGGGAAGTGTGGATATTTCCTGGCACCCACCGGCAATAATGACAGTTGGTATTAGTGATTTTATTAGTAAAAATAAAAATATAACTATCAGTGAGGCATTAATTTACGGGCACCTTTATCTGATCAATAGTAACGCGAGCAAGGAAGACATTTTAGATAATCTTGAGTGGTATCATTTACAAGGGGATCCAGGTATTAAAATTCTTTAATCGTTTAAAGGATGTAAGAATATTATATCTTGTAAGTCAATTCTTGGAACAGTTAACTCTTTAATAACTTTTCTAAAAATAAGCATAGGAAGATTATTTTCGAATTCGTAAACTTTTCTGACATACTCACTCTTAAAACGTTGGCCTCGTGCCTCATTAAAGCATATTTTTTCAAGCCTAAAGATAAATAATTTGCAATAGTCAGCAAAGTCATCATCAAGAAGATCTAGTATTTTATTAAGCTCGCCGAGAGAATTTTTTAACAAAGACATCTCTTTTGCGCTAAGTGAAATGAAAACTTCCAGAAAAAATGTAGGAAGTAATTGATTTGGAGCCGCCATTGTTTTGGCCATCTGGGCATGGTGTACGGCATTGTGCTCATCTTTTTTATCCCAACAGATTTGAGCATTAATCAAATGCTCATAAAACTTGTGGGTGGCCGGCATTTCTTGGGGGTTCTTTTTATCTAATAGGGGAGGGCCAGTCCAGATTTTAGAGATTTTTTCAATTTGCTTCGCATATATTCTAGAGATGTTTCCATTATTAAAATAGACAAGCTCTTCTTTGGGGTTGAGTACACAAGACAAAATAGTACTCGGAGTGACTACTGATACATTGTCGCTTGTTTTTTTCAGGGAAGTAAAATTTTTTAATACAGATTCATCATCAAATGTTTTTAATTTTTTAATTCGGTCGATTGCATCTTTTTCTCTTTGATCACAATATTTTGAAAACTTTAATGGTTGAATATGTTCCATATCAATGTTTTTATTGAGAAATTTATTGTTGAAATAAATTGGTCTACCGCTTTCTATTTCATGGGTCTCGTGAATGTTTTCAGCTCCGAGTAAATCTACTGCCAACACTTTGTTTTCTTCTTGTGAAGAAATATAAATCCCCCAGGTTGAAATTGATTTAACATACTTTAA
>JAURQB010000108.1 GCA_030836365.1 Bdellovibrionota bacterium
ATTGTTTAATTTAAGTTTTTTCCTGAGAAAAGCAAAAATAGTGAAGCATGAAAGTGCGGAGGCGAAGGTACAAGAAGATTTATCGCTACTTCCGTCAAGCATCATAAAGCTTGAAGACGACAGAATTATTTCTTATTCAAATAAGGTAAAAGAAATTACACCTAATATAATTGAGTACAAAAATTGGAATGACTTTTTTATCACAAACTTTTCAGTTGTGAAAAACATTAACGGTGAAAAAATAATTTCATTGCGTCGGTCCAAAGATAAAAGATTTAAAATACAAACTTCTGTCGATAGGGATTATCGTTATGTAACATTTGTTCCAGTTGTTACGATAGTGAAGGATAATGTTAGTGAGTCTAACGGTTCGGACTCACTAAATGAAATTGTAAAAGAATCAATTCATCGAGTAGAGTTAATGAGTGATAAAGTCTCATTTGACATGAGGCTGGAAAATGACCTCTTAGTTCAGGTAGGTCTTGGAGAAAGAGTAGAGCAGGTGATTTCTCTTGTTGGTACATTCTATAAAAGGCTTTCGACAATGCAAAATAGAAAAATCGATATTGGAGTCAGTGTTAGGATCATAGGCAGGAAAGTTGAAATGATGTTCTCTTCTGAGAAAATTAGGCTAGGGCCTAGTACAATGAGAAACATTTCCAACTTTAATTTTTCTTATTATCCACAAAAAATAGAAAACTCTTTGATGAGAAACGAGGGCAGAGTATCTATTAAAAATAGATACGATAATAATAAAAAGTTCATTCAATCTGAGTTTAATATATCATTTGATATTAATGAGAGTAAATACAAGGTTAATGATCGCTCGCAAGTGTCATTAGGGAACTAGGTTGAAAAAGTTATATCTATTAATGTTCTATTTCTTTTTAGCTTTTATTAATGAAACCTTTGCTGGTAATTTCTATCATCAAAGTATCACTGCAAACTTTGGGTTAATTAATTTTAACCTGACTGAAAACGCATCAAGCTTAACAGGTGAAGACACTGACTCTGTTTCGGCAGGCGGTACTTCTAATAGCTCAATTTTTAGTTTTGATCTATTGTATGAATTTCAAAACTATGCGTCTCATAGTCTCTTTGTAAAAGCTACAGGTCCTCTGATTTCAAGTGATAATAGTGGTTATTTTTTAGGGGCAATTGGTGTGAATAAATATTTTAATAGTCTCTCCTCTCTTTTTACTTTTTCTGATGGGGGAAGCAGAATGAGTATTAAACCTAAACTTCGTTATTATTTAGGCGCAGGATTTGGAGTGGGGTTCCTTGTTTATAATCTTGAAGATGCAAAGAAAAGTGATGTAGTTTTTGATATCGACCTGCATGGTGGTTTGTCCTATCTTTTTGGAGATCGATGGGGCCTAAGAGCAGAGGTTGGCGCTAGTAAAGGAACAGGGATCGCAACTTCTAGCTACGTATTGAAAGGCTTAATTGGTATAAATATATTTCTTGAGACAAAAAACCTTTTTCATTAGGTAAAACTTTCCAACTATTCTCTGGCATTAGCTTATATTTTTGTTTTTTGATCAATTCCCGAAAAAACAAACATGAAAAATTTAATCTTATTTTTATGTTTGTTGTTACCTGTCATCTCAAAAGGTAACTACTTAAATATTAATTCAAATCCAAGTAGTTCTGATGTTTTTGTCATTAATCCCACTACAAACAAAAGAGTTAAAATTGGTCGAACTCCTTTTGAAATTCAAATGCAGGAAGTTGTTACAAACTTCAGTGAGTCTCAAGTCTTTTTAATTGAAGTAGTAAAGGAGGGGTATGAAGACTATCGCGTTATGGTCGGCCAGATCGGATCGAATGAAGTTAATTTGTCAGTGAATTTAAGTCCAGTAAAAACAATCATTGAGCAAAAGCAAACTGATGAGCTAATGGCACAGTTGTTTGATATTCAACGGCAAATAAGGACTAAGGATTATAGTAATGCAATCGATCGCTTAATGTCTCTGGATAAAAAATTTCCAAATTACTCCATTATTTCCGAGCTAATTGGTAGTGCCTATTACTTAGATCAAAAATTCAAAGAGGCGCTTAGTTATTACAGGAAAGCATTTTCAATCAATCCAGAGAATAAGGACGCATTTATAATGAAAAATTATTTAGAGAAGAAGTTTAATCTAACTCTGGAAAAGGATTCGTAATGAAGAAGTTAAGGGGTTGTATTTTATTGCTCGTTATATTATCGCTGAACCTTACTGCGAACGAACTTAATAGTAGCGGAGCACTCACAAGTCTTGATTGGCAGAAAGTCAATCTTGAGAAATTAATTAGAGCTAAAATTGATAAAACATTGTCATCCATTATTAAATACTCTGACTATATAGTAGATGTCGAAATAATTACGACACCAGCGAGGAAGCCAAAGTTTACACCTTCTGAAGATAATAGCAGCAGTGAGGCAGTAAAAAAAGAAAGAGCTGGAATTGACGGCGTTCGAATTAATGACATACTGCCGGACAAGCTTCCAGAAGATTACGTAGTGTTCTCAAAGTTAGGTTTAGAAGCCCCTTTGATTGAAGATTTTAACAATTTTAAAAAAGATGATTCTAAAAAGGACGGAAATGCAGACAAGGGTGAGCTGCCATCTTTTGAACAATTGTGGAAATTTAATAAGAGCTTAGATATTTTCAATAACCTGGAGCAAGTGCGAATTCAGGTGAAGTTAAGTGACAACTTGCAAGAGAGTACAAGGGCGATTGTTTCTGAGGTTCTTAATGGAATAAATTTCAATCTAAATCAAGTTAAACCTGAAATAAGAGTTAATTACATTGATTTGTCTGAAAAGCTCAGCGTGGCAGGGGTTTTCAATCAGGAGGCATTAGAGCTTTTGCAGCGATTTGAGGTAATTTTGGCCATACTTTTGGGGTCTTTAATCCTTGGCACTTTTGCATGGATACTCTTTAATCGGTGGGCTCAGATGAGCGAGTCAAAGCAAGAGTCGGAAATGGCGGCTGAAATGTCTGGTGGCGGGGCTTCTGCTAATGATGATAAGGAAGCTGGTCAAAGCACTTTAGAGATGGGTGATACTTCGGATAGCGAAAAACTGCTTGTTAATGGGGTAGAGAGGTTTGAGACTTTTCTAAAAAATCAAAAGAACGAAGCAATTTTAATGATTAAGAAATGGATTAACTCAGGAACAGAGGATGAACTCCTCGCTTTGAGAAGTATTGTTCAATTACTTAATAACGACGACTTAATAATAATTTTTAACAGCTTACATCAAGAAGAGAGAGATAAGTGGAAGGCGTTATTAGGAAATAATCTAGAGGAAAAACAGATCATTGCAGCAAATAAATTCATTAGCTCTGAAATTATTAGAGATATTCTAGTTCCTAGTGAGATAGATGATGTAGAGGCTGCCGATCTATTGTTAAAACTTAGTCCTGAATCAGCTGCTAACTTTATCAATGATGACCCTGAACTTGGGAAAATTGTTTTAAATTCAATGTCAGACGGATTTGTTGCTAAGATTTTCGAAAAGATGAATGAACAGGAAATTGAAACTGCTGTTCAAAGCTCTGTTACTTATCAAAAAGAAAGCGTGTCAGATTACATGCTTGATTTTAAGGGAAAGCTTGCTCAGTACCAACAAACAGAAAAGTTATTGCCTTTTGTTAATAAATTAATTGGCTTAATAAAAGTAACAAAGCCTAATAACGAAGGGCCCTTATTCAGGTCTCTTGCTACAAATCTAAAAGATGTGAAAAAGCTTACTCAAATTGCTTTAGACTGTTTTCCATCGAGTTTAGTCGAAAAACTCCCTGAAGACATCTTAAAGAACTTACTTATTCAATATCCTATGAGTAAAAAAGTTACACTTATTTTGTCGATGGAAGAAAATCGACGAGAGCATTTTGTTAGTTTGTTTGCCCCTGTAGGCTCAAAGGCTTTAGACGTACTCGAGTTAGAAATTGAGAAAACTCAGGGAGATATCAGAATAATGAGAGACATTAGTGATGATCCTAGTATGTTTTGGAATGAGTTTGTTTATTATGTGCGAAACTTTATTAAAAATGATCAAAATAATCAGAATATTTTTGAAAACTTAGTGACCACATGGGCACAAGCTTTAATTGACGGCGCTACTGTTGAGAATGCTGCAAGTGATGCGACAACTGAATCGACAGAAGTCATCGAGGGATTTAAAAAAGCTGCTTAAATAAGTAAAAAAAAAATATTGGAATCGTTAATACCTTTAATAAAAGCTCTTTGTTGCCTATTAGTTGAGATAGAGTGATGCTTACAGGACCTTTTGTTGAATCTTTAACTTTTAGAACCAGTCCACAAAAAATAAACATAAAATACAGCTGGTTTTTAAATATTTCTGCTTGAGAAAAGAAGATCAAAAATAATAAAATTAAAATTGAGTAGATTAGAATTTTTTTATACTGCCCCATGTCCTTGGTAAGCCGTTTTGTTAAAATGATCAGAAGGAGTATTTGAATGTTTTGATAATTTAAGTTTATGGCAGATTTGACTGAGAAAAATAGCAAGACAAGTGCGAAGAATATATTCCAAACTAATAAACCAAGAGAAGAAATAGTTTTTGTGTTCTTGAAATTAATTGAATAAAAGGTAAAAATCAGAAAAGAACCAAGAGACCATTTCAATATTAAGAAACGTTCTGTTTGTGGGTAATTTAAAGTATAGTAGAAAATATTGATTGATAATAATGTCAAAAAATTAAGAAGAGATAATTTTATTGAATTTAATTCGTAGGTTCTAAGGCAACTTGTGTAAAGGTGATTAAAAATACTTCTGTTTTTTGAAACGATCAAATAGATCAGTGTGAAAATCTGATGTCCTGTTTTTGAGCTTATTGCATGATTTATTCTTTTTGAGAAAAATTTTTTTTTGATGAGAATATAAGCTAGTGCCTCGCCGCCACTTATTACTTCCAGATTCTTTGTGATTAAATGTATTTTGCTTTTGAGTTCTTCCAATGAAATGATTTTAGACTCAGTTCTTAATTCATTTTTTGTGTTCAAATCAACTAGGATAAAAGAGCTTTCTAATTCTAGAAAGGGGATCATTTTTTTACAAAAATCACACTGCCCGTCAAAGTAAATAGTAGCATGTTTTTTATTCAATTTTCTTGTTCCAAATCGTTGAGCTTATTTGACAGGGGCTTATTCATCAAAAATAATACTATTTTAATTTTCCGATAAAGGATAGTGATGAACGTTAATAACTACATAAATGGTAAATTTGTTACAAGTAAGGCTTCAGATTTTTTTGATGTACATGATCCATCGACAGGTGAGGTGATTGCAAAAACTCCTTTATCTACTTCATCAGAATTAGATAATGCAGTTCATGCCGCTAAAACTGCCTTTAAAGTTTGGAAATCCACACCAGCAGTAGATCGAGTTCAGCCACTATATCGTCTAAAACACTTACTGGAGCGTGACTCAGATAAGATTTCTGAGATATTGGTAAAAGAGCACGGTAAAACTTTTGCTGAAGCGAAGGGAGATTTACTTCGGGGCATTCAGATGTGTGAAGTTGCCTGCGGAATTCCAACTCTTCAAATGGGGAAATTTTCTAATAATGTTGCGAGAGGAATTGATAGTTATTCAATGAGACGCCCAATGGGAGTTTTTGCTGGTATTAATCCTTTTAATTTTCCTGCAATGGTTCCATTCTGGTTTTGGCCATTCGCTGTTGCTACGGGCAACACTTTTGTGATGAAGCCCTCAGAGCGAGTGCCGTTAACTCAAGAGTATATTTTTCAACTCATTGATGAGTGTGGCTTCCCTCCAGGTGTCATTAATTTAGTTAATGGAGGAAAAGAAGTAGTCGAGGGGATTGTTAATCACCCTGATATTGTCGGTGTCAGTTTTGTTGGTAGCACAGAAGTTGCGAAAATAGTTTATGACAAAGCTAGGGGAAATAGAAAAAGAGTTCAGGCCCTTGGTGGCGCTAAAAACTTTTTAGTGATGACAGAGAATGCATCTGTTGAAAAATCTGTTCGTGCGATGGTCGATTCTTGTTATGGTTGCGCGGGTGAGCGGTGCCTTGCCGGCTCAGTTCTTGTTGGAGTTGGTAACTCGCATGAAGCCTTGAAAAATGAGGTTATCAAAAATGCAAAAGAAGTTATTGTTGGCAATGGCATGGAGTCAAATACCTCGATGGGCCCAGTTATTAGTCAAAGTGCACTTGAGCGAATTAATAGTGATATTGAAATTGCCCTGAAAGAGGGTGCTGAGATAGTCTACGATGGCCGAAAAAGTGTTCCTCAAAATGGTGGGTTCTACCTCGGGCCAGTTGTTCTCGATAATGTAAAGCCAGGAACATTGATGGCCACAAAAGAAATTTTTGGGCCGGTAATTGGTTTAATGAAAGTCGATCATCTGTCCCAGGCAGTTGAGCTTATTAATTCTTCAGATTATGCAAATACTTGTTCAATTTTTTCCAATGATGGAATGGAAGCACAACAATTCATCGATAGTGTTCATCCTAGTATGGTTGGAGTAAATTTAGGAGTTCCTGCACCAATGGCATTTTTTAGCTTCGGTGGCTCAAAGGAATCATTTTTCGGCGATGTTAAAGTTCACGGACAATCATCTATTGAATTTTTTACTGAAGAGCACACGGTAATGCAAAGATGGTTCAATCTCGATGAAAAACAGGATTTAAATCCACATTGGAGTAAGGATTAGGAAAAATAAATCCAAATTCCAAATACACAGATCGTTAATAAGACTGAAAAAACAATTTCAAGAACTGGTAAATCACCAGTTCTTTTCTGTGCCCAGTTAACTGTAATGTGATCAACTTTTTTTGAATCATTTTGAGTCATCGCTGATACAACAATGAAAATTAAACTACAGATAACAAATAATATAATCGCAAAATGAAGGAAGTTGATTTCTACAATTTTCATTAGAGTACTGTTACTTGATATGTCTGATTTAAAGACTTCTAATAAAAGTCTACCAACTCCGAGGATGAAACCCGACCATAGGCAAGTCATCGCGCCTTTTGCATTTAGTTTTTTGTTTAATATCCCTAATAAAAAAACAACTGCGATAGGAGGAGAAATATAAGCCTGAACACTTTGAAGATAAGAAAATAGTTTCCCGCCGGCAATCTCTCTTATAAACGGTATCCATAAGATTCCTAAGACAACAAGGACCGCAGTTGAAAACTGGCCGACTAGGATTAACTTTTTTTCGGATGTATCAGGTTTAATCTTTTTATAAAAATCGTAAGTAATTAGAGTAGAACATGAATTAAAAACGGAGCTGAGCGAACTCATTAATGCGGCCAAAAGCCCTGCAATAAGAAGACCTCTAAGACCATTTGGTAATATATTTCCGATTAATGCAGGAAGTGCATGGTTCGAAGATTCAAGGGAGAGTTTTCCTGTCTGAGATAGAACAGCAGCTATCATTCCTGGAAGAACGAAAATAAATAATGGAAGAAGTTTTAGAAATCCTCCAAATATCGTTCCCTTTCTTGCATGAGAAATATTTTTTGCCGACAATACTCTTTGAACAACAAACTGATCGGTACACCAATACCAAACACCAAGAATAGGAGCACCAAAAATAATACCAGTCCATGGAAACTCTGGGTGATTAATTGATTTCCACATTGAAAAAAAGCTAGCAGGGAGCTGGCTTTGCATTGCTGTCCAGCCTCCAATATTTTGAAGTCCTATAATGCTGAGTAAGATAGACCCACCGATCATGATAACCATTTGTATCGTGTCGGTATAAATAACGGCCTTGAGTCCGCCAAAGATAGTATAAATACCGGTGGCGAAAACGACGATAAATGCTCCATGCCAAAATTCTACTCCTATTGTCTCGAAGACCAATGCTCCAGCAAATATAGTGATACTAATTTTAGTTAAAACATAGGCGATGACACTAATGATAGATAAGTACATTCTGGCAGATTTATTGTACCTTTCTTCAAGAAACTCGGGCATCGTAACAACACCACTTTTAAGATAGAAGGGAACAAAGAACCAACCAAGAAGTAGTAATATAAAGCAGGCAAGAATTTCAAATTGCGCAACTGCTACGCCACCAGCGGCTCCAGAGCCTGCGAGTCCAATAAGGTGCTCACTGCCAATGTTTGAGGCAAATAAGCTGGCGCCAATTAAAAACCAGTGAAGATCTCTACCCCCAAGAAAATAGTCTTCAGAGCTCATATTTTTCTTTTCATGTTTTGTTGCGAGCCATGCAATCCCGAAGATTAATATAAAATAGACAGCAATGATTGAAATATCGAAGTTATTTAATGCGATCATTTGGTAAACCCTTTAATTGAAGCGTCCGTCATCCTAAAAACTTTAGGTTGGCTTGTAAATATAAGACTGAAACATATTGCATCAAGTCGTATCGCAGATGTTCCTAGACAGATTAAATTATCTTTAAATATAATTTTGTGCCGTGTCGTTAATTTATCAATTTGAGGTTTAGAATGAGAGGATTTGCTGCTTTAGTAACCATGTTATTTACGATTAGTGCTTACGCATCAGCGGCACCTGGAGCCCCTGGCATTAAGCCCACTTGGTCTGATGCCAAAAAAGTACAAATTGGCTCAAGCTTTCATGACTTTAAAAAGGCAGCGCAGTCATATGTTTGGTTTTCTCTCTCAAGCGGTGTTTTGACTGAAACGTATTTCCCAACAATTGATAAAGCGCAAATAAAAGATTCTCAGATTCTAATACTAACAAAAGACAAAAAATTAATTGAAGAAAGAAAAGAAATGATTCATGAAACAAAGGTTCTAAGCCCAAGTTTGGTGAAGCTAATTAATAAAACAAGAGATGGAAAGTTTGAGATACATCACACACTCTATACCGCAGATAAAAAAAATATGGTGGTTGACTCTGTTGAGATAATTGCAAAAGAGGAAGGAGCTGAATTCTATTTACTCACTAATTCAGCGTTGAAGAATTCTGGCCTAAATGACAATGCTGAAATTTTTAACGGAGGTTTTAAGTTTTTTGAAGATGATTATAAGCTATTAGTTAAAAGTTCGGTTGGTTTTGAAACTTCATCTGTTGGGTTTGTTGGTATCTCTGACGGATACCAGATGTTAAAAAAGGCAAAGAGAATTACATCATACTCTAAAGCAATCAATGGAAACGTTGCGGGAGTTGGGAAATTACGTCTTTCATCAAAAGCTGGGAATTATAAATTTTATATAACCTATGAATTTGGCAATAAACAATTTTCTCTAAGTAATTCAGTAAGCAATAGTTCAATTTTATTAGATCAACAAAAAGAAATATATGAAAAAAATTGGCGTCAATATTTTGAAAGCCTAAAGCAACCCAAGTTAGATGATGATAAATTTCTATTTTATCGTTCAATGTATGTATTAAAAACCCATGAAGACAAACTTAATCCAGGAGCAATGATTGCTTCACTTTCTGTGCCATGGGGGGAAGAAATGATTCACCAAGAAGGAATGGAGTATGGTGGTTATCACCTCATCTGGCCTCGAGATTTATTTCATGTATCCTTAGCCGCTCTTTATTCAGGTGATCAAGGTCTTGCATTAAGAGCATTGAAATTTCTAAAAAGTATTCAGTATAAATCAGGCGTTTGGAGCTACGGCGATCGCGTGATACCTAAGTTTGGTGCTTTTCCTCAAAATGTGTGGACAAATAAAGAAGAGTATTGGGGAGGGCTACAGCTAGATCAAGTTGCATACCCAGTCCACTTGTTTTGGCATTTATATGAAAACTCACCAAATGAAGAAAGGAAAAATTTACTAACTGAATTTGAGGGGATGCTCAAAGATGCTCTTGATTTTATTGTTCGTTATGGGCCGTGGAGTGGTCAAGAGCGATGGGAAGAAAATTTTGGTATCTCTCCGTCTTCATTTTCTGCAGCTGCATCAGCACTTCTTTTAGGTGAAAAGATCTTTGGTGAAGGGAAATATAAAAATATTGCTCACCAATGGCTTCATACTCCAAACGATAATATTCACCGTTGGACTTTTACAACAAATGGAGTTTATGGAGATGGTAATTATTATTTAAGAGTTGGGGGATGCTCTGGTTATATTGATTCCTGGCTACCTAACGAAAATCAAAATTGTTATGTTGCAAACAGTGGAAGAATTGTTGATCAAAAAGAAATGCTAGATCAAGGCTTTTTAAAACTTACATTGTTTGGACTTGTATCACCTCTTGACTGGCGTATTCAAACTAGTTTTCATAAAATCAAGGAGCATATTAGAGTGTATACTCCAAAAGGGCCGGGGCATTATCGATACTCTTATGATGCTTATGGCGAAAACGGACAAGGAAGACTTTGGCCGTTACTAAACGGAGAGCAAGGTCGTTATTTTATTGAGCAAGCATTGGTATCTTCCGGGGAGGAAAGAGAAAGATTGTTTAGAGGTGCCGTTGAGATGAAGGAAACTTTTAAGTCATTTAAAAATGTAGGCAGCTTGATTCCTGAGCAGGTTTTTGAAGATAGCGGTCAAGGAACTGGAGGAGCCACTCCGTTAGCATGGTCTCATGCTGAGTATATTAAGCTCATGTGGAGCTTGGAGATGAAAAAAAATATTGCTAATCCAACAAATAATTAAACTCTTAATGTCGGAAACAAGAATTTAAGTTTCGGAAATCTTTTGATCACAATTTTTTTATCATCTTCTTCTAGGATGAAATAAATAGCTAGGATTGAAAATATTGCCCCGTACGTTATTGAGACGAGGATGAATTTTATCGTATTCCATTCCGCAAGATTTATGTGGTGGCAAAAATACGTTAGATAAGCTAATGGGATTGGTGAAAAGATAAGTGTTCGTCTGCAACATTGGTGATAATAATCTGATAAGGTGAGTTTAAGCTGCTTACCAGTTGTTTTCATAATGCCAAATAAGTTAATACCAACAGTAATAATGATTCTTGCTACCGCCATCATCGCCATGTCAAAAAATGTAAGTGCCAGATAAGACATGACAATATTAAGAGAGAATTCAACGACTGCATATTTTGTACATTTTTTTTCTTTTCCTGACATTAGTAGGTAACGAGTATTTACACTTGAAAAAATATTTCTAAAAAACATTTCAATAACAAGTAACCGTGCAGTGAAAATAATTTCAGGATTCTTTACCTTTAACCAGATCCATAACAGCGGCTCAACCATCATGAAAAATGGAAATAATGAAAGCATTCCGATGAGAAAAACGAAGCGATTAGAGTTTATGATAAAATTTTTAAGTTCATTTATTTTATTCGTAGATATTAAATATGTTGTCGCTGGCATGATGTTAGATTGATAGAAGTCGTTAAGAAGCTTCATGATTTCTTGCATCTTTGTCGCAATCTGATAAAAACCGACATAAACCGTACCGAGTATGCCGCCTAGAAGTATATGGTTCACATTTTTTTGAATAATCGTAATTACCGCTTGTGAGTAAGCATGAAGACTGAATGATAAAATTGATTTCAGCGTGGGAAAAGAAAACAAGAATGGGTTAATCTTTAGGCCATCAATACAGCGAACAGCGATTATTATTAAAATAAAAAAAG